>CAZVYV010000841.1:0-1477 GCA_964630985.1 uncultured Occallatibacter sp. | reverse complement strand
ATGGGCGTCCTCCCCGGCTCCAACCTCGACGACGTGGTTTCCGTCGATCGGCAGAACGCCGGCAGCGTGCCGGACGGGGCCACGGCGGCGGGCGGATCCGGCCCTGCCGGTCCTCCCGGCCCTCCCGGGACAGGCATCCCTTCCGGCGGGTCAATCAACCAGCGACTAGCAAAGCTGAGCGCCGCGGCCTACGCGACGAAGTGGGTCCCGCCAGATTACTACAACGTCTACGACTACGGGGTCGTGGGCAACGGCGTGGCTGACGACACGGCCAACTTGCAGGCGTGCATCACGGCCGCCGGCGCGACGGGCGGGGTGGTCCTCGTGGGCCCCGGGAGCTTCCTAGTAAGCTCCAGCCTGACCATCCCTACTCCGAACCAGTCGATCATAATCCGTGGGTGCGGCGGGCGCGCCTCCTGGTTCAAGCCGAACGGCAACTTCGATCTATTCACGGGCGGCGCCGCCAACTGCAACGGGTTCGGATTCGAGGATTTCGGCGTCTATTATTCCTCCCAGCAGACGACGACGAACCTCATCAAGTGGACCGCCGGGATCAACCTGCGCATCAGAGGAATCTTAGCCTACTACTGCGGCAACTTCCTGACCCTCGGGACCGACATAGCCGGAAGCGCGTTCAACTTCGCGTGGATCGAGGACTGCAACATCAGCAGCCAGGGTGGGATCGTCTTCAACTTCCTCGGCTCGATGGGGGACATCTACATTCGGGGAATATCCGCAGTCTGCACCCCGAGCCTGACGACCACACAAATCACGGCCCATACCGGAACGCACACGCCGGGGATCGACGGCTTCTGGATGAGCGAGTGT
The DNA here is from genome assembly GCA_964630985.1 of uncultured Occallatibacter sp. Lineage (GTDB taxonomy): Bacteria > Acidobacteriota > Terriglobia > Terriglobales > Acidobacteriaceae > Telmatobacter. Next base: position 649 of record CAZVYV010000841.1, on the reverse strand, counting down.
GACTTCGAGAACTTCGGCAAGGGGATGCTCTGGCAGTACGCCGTGGACGGAGGGATCGTCGACGCGTACTTCGACCGCATCATCATCGGCAACGGGATAACGGGGAGCCACGCGATCAGCGTTCAGACCGACACGAGCACCGTGGGGCGCTCAGGCGACATCGTCTTCTCGCGGGTCAACGCTAACTGCGGTGGTAGCGGAAACCACGCGCTCAATCTGCACAACACGGGCAGCGGTTTCGGAGTTGCCGGAGTGTGGGTTGATGGCTGCAACTTGGGAGCAAGCTCGGGTGACGCCATCCACGTCGGGACCGCCGAGGAGATTTGGGTCAAGAACTGCATGCTCAACAGCTCGACCAACGGCTTCCACGCGACGAGCACGAGCGGACTGGTCGACGTCGTGGCGAACAGAATCGGCTATCCTGGAGCGGGCAACACCGTTGGAGTATTGCTCGACAGCGGAGCCGCGGGCGGGATCGTGACGAACAATGATTGCCGAAGCAACACGACGGCCCTAACGAACAACTGGGGCGCCAACTCTGCGGGCGTGCGCTACGTCGGCAACAACTTCGGGGTGGACATCTGAGTGAACCCTGAGGCAGAGGCGGCGGCCCGCGCCGAGATCGAACGCAAGCTATCCTCCCAGGCGT
>CAZVYV010000840.1:0-1477 GCA_964630985.1 uncultured Occallatibacter sp. | reverse complement strand
GAGCAGAGGCCATCGGCGTTGAAGGTTAGATCGGGCTTCGAGGCTGGATACAGGCAGCGTGTGCAATGGATCATTCTCAGTCCTTAAACGGATCGAATTCATTTTCTCCAGCCATTGCTACCGCGAACGGCCGCAACGTGTGCAAAACCTTAATCGAGCCAGAATGATGTGCCATGACGTCAGGCAGTCGCCGATAGGCCATCGGACTTTCGTCCAGATCGCCACCGATCAGAGTTACGCCACGGTCCTGCAACCACGCATCCATTGTTTTGCGCTCAAATCGTCGCTTTGCTTCCTTGCGTCCGAACAGCCGTCCAGCACCATGAATGGTCGAATAGAGCGAGGACTTGGCTTCTTCGCTTTCAACACCTTCGATGATTACCGCATCGTCACCCATCGATCCGCCGACGAAACCGCGCTGCCCCGGAAAAGCCGGCGTCGCGCCCTTACGGACAACCCATAGCTCTTTGCCGTCGTGGGTTTCGCGCCACGCATAGTTATGGTGGTTGTGAACCTTGTCAGTCACGGCACCGCCGATGATCTTGCGGACGCGCTCGACAACCCATTCACGACCGGCATAGGCATATCGCCCCGCCAACTCCATGGCCGCAATATAGCGTCTCCCGATCTCACTCCCTTCATCGATCACGGCCGGCGGAACATTCATTCCATCCTTGCCGCCAGCCGCCTTGAGATACTTGGTCGCACTTGAGTGGCCCAGACCACGACTTCCGAAATGCACCCCGATCCAGACAAAGCCTTCCTCGTCTCGCATCAAGTCGACGTAGTGGTTTCCTGACCCAACGGTGCCGAGTTGGGTAACAGCTTTCGCGCGGTAGTCCTCGCGGTCAGCTTCTCGCCACGCTTCACCGTCGTCGAACAGTTCGTGCTCCACGCGCTCCTCGTTGGTTCGCCCGATCCCAAACGAAATTACCTTGTGCACGTCTTTAATGATCTCGCCTAGCTTTGGCTGAATATCGGAGAAAGGCGTGTCCAGGCGCACCGCCATGTTGCCGCAGCCGATATCGAAGCCGACGCCCGAAATGCTGATCTGCCTCTCATATGCGATCACGCCGCCGACCGGCTGGGCATAGCCAAGATGACCATCCGCGCAAATCACGCCAGCCACGGCGTTGCCAACCGACATGCAGTTACGCATCTGAACGATGGTATTATCGTCGTGGTTACCGAACACCTTGAGCGGGCTGTTCTGATATTGCCGTGCTTGCGGTGCAACTGCATTTGCCGCCAGGTCGGCGGCCATTGAAGCCTGTTCCGCCGCGACGCGTTCTCGGCGTGCGGCGTCTCGGAACGTGCACCACGCTGGCTGTCCGCGCCCATCTCCGATGCGGCTATCGGGCTCGACACCGGCCGCAAGGCAGAGTTCGCGTGCGCGCGCTTGATACGGATCTTTCCGGCTATTCATTTCATCGCCCTCACCGCCGTAACGTATTGCCGGAACTCTTCCGGCGTAGAA
>CAZVYV010000839.1:0-1478 GCA_964630985.1 uncultured Occallatibacter sp. | reverse complement strand
AATCCACGTCCCACATGGTTGGCGCTTCCACGCTGTAGATGTGTCCCTTGCGCCATAAGTCGAGAAAACTGCGCTGAGCCGCTTTCTGGCAGCGCGGGTCAATCGTCGAGTATTCCTGCGTCCAATCGACCGACAATCCGAGGCGACCCCATAGCTGCTTGAAGGTCTTTTCGTCCTCCACGGTCAGGCGCAGGCAGAGCTCAATGAAATTGCGCCGCGAAATCTGCAGTGGCGGCGATTTCGGATCGATACTTTCCGGGGCCGGCAAACTCAGCTCCGGCTCGTATTTCAATCCCGTATTGCAGCGCACGTGGAAGTAGTTCTGGACTCGTCTTTCCGTAGGAAGGCCATTGTCATCCCATCCCATGGGGTAGAAGACGTTCTTGCCGCGCATGCGCTCGAAGCGCGCGATCAGATCCGTTTGCGTGTAGGAAAAAACATGGCCTACGTGGAGAGAGCCGGACACCGTGGGCGGAGGAGTGTCGATGGCGAACCGCTCCTGGCCGACACGCGAATCGGCATATCGATACACTCCCAACTCACGCCAACGCTCTTGCCAGGAATTTTCTGCCGCAAGGGTGTCAAAATGCTTCGGCAGTTCGGAAATATTCATCGGCTCAACTCGGTCGCTTTGGCGGACGGGCGAGTCCGCAAACAGGTAAAACACCCATGCAAAGAAGGGCTTTCAAAGCGAAGGGACTACACCTCAGGTTAGCAGACGCAGAGGGGCATCCGGCGGCGTCGCTTCGGCGATGATTTCGCCGGTGAGCATGAAGCCGCAGACCTTTAGGCCGGCCTTGGTCAGACACGCTCGCGACGCCAGATTGTGGATGCTTGTGCGCGCCGCGGGGACGCGACCGGCGAGGCGACACTCCCGCTTCACTTCCTGCAGAAGAAAACTGCCGATCCCGCGGCGCCGGCAATCTTCGCGAACCTCCATGTACAGATCAGCGAATGGAGGGTTGTAGTGGAGCATGTATCCCCCGGTTGCGACGATTTCGCCGTTCAGATCGACCACGTAATCTCCCGGCGGTTCGGCGCCGTGAGCGAAGATCCGGTCGGCCGCACGCTTAGGGCGTACGACAGCGTCGGGTATGGCGAGACTTGTGACCTCTCCGTCTTCAAAAAGAACCACGTCGGACCAGATGTTCCGCGCGAATTCGAGGAGCATCTCCGAGAGGAGCGGGTCATTGGTTTGGCACTCGATGAACGCTGGCCGCGCGACAGCCAGCATTTGCCGAAACAAGCTGTTCGCGTGTTTACGAAAGGTCGGAACGACGAAGAACTCGAAAACAGTGTCGCGATCCGGAATCTCGCGACCTTTGATTGATCCGTAACCCACGGCGTTCTCATCGATCGTAAGCAGATAGGAGTCCGACCATCGACGTTCATGACATGCGTTATAGCGAATCTGACGATTGGCTTCCTTCAGGAAAAGCGCTCGCAGGGGAAGGATCGCTTCGAGTTCGACTTTTCGC
>CAZVYV010000838.1:0-1479 GCA_964630985.1 uncultured Occallatibacter sp. | reverse complement strand
CGAGGGTGGCGAAGGGGTCCTGCTTGAAGATGCCGAGCTTGAGATAGGCCGGCAGAAAGTTGTTGATGTCGTCGCGCGAAATGCCGTAGGTGGTCTGCGTGAGGTCGTTGGTGCCGAAGGAGAAGAACTCAGCCTCTTCAGCAATCTGATCGGCAGTTAACGCAGCGCGCGGCAGCTCGATCATGGTGCCCACCATGTAGTCGACCTTGGTCTTCTTCTCTGCGAAGACTTCGTCGGCGACGCGGCGAATGATGGCTGACTGGTTGCGCATCTCCTCGATGGACCCTATGAGCGGCACCATGATCTCGGGATGCGGATCGCCGCCCTTCAACTTGACTGCGACAGCGGCCTCAATGATGGCGCGCGCCTGCATCTCGGTAATCTCAGGGAACGTGATGCCGAGACGGCATCCGCGCAACCCGAGCATCGGATTCTGCTCGTGCAGCTCTTCGACGCGGGCCAAGAGCGGACGCAGCTCCTTGAGTTTTGGAGAGCGGGGCTTGGTGTCTTCAAGATGCTGAATTTCGACCAGCAGGTCTTCACGTTTGGGAAGGAACTCGTGCAGCGGCGGATCGAGCAGGCGAATGGTGACAGGCAGCGATTCCATGGCCTTGAAGAGGCCGATAAAATCGGCGCGCTGCATGGGCAGCAGTTTCTTGAGCGCTGTCCGGCGATCCTTCTCGTTCTGGGCGAGAATCATGGTGCGCATGTGCTCGATACGGTCTTCCGCAAAGAACATGTGCTCGGTGCGGCAGAGGCCGATGCCTTCCGCGCCGAATAAGCGCGCATTTTTAGCGTCGCGAGGAATGTCGGCGTTGGCGCGAACGCGCAAACGGCGAACCGGATCGACCCAGCTCATGAACTTGACGAGATCGGGATCGTTGGGCTGCGCTTCGAGCGTTTTGAGGCGGCCGGCGATGACGCGGCCGGTGGTTCCGTCGAGCGAGATGTAGTCGCCCTGCCGGAAGGTCTTGCCCTTTACGCGGAGCTCTTTTTTGGCTTCGTCGACGGTGCAATCGCCGGCGCCGGCCACGCAGCACTTGCCCATGCCACGGGTGACGACTGCGGCGTGCGAGGTCATGCCGCCGCGCGAGGTGAGAATTCCGTCGGCTACTTCCATGCCGGCGATGTCTTCAGGCGTGGTTTCGCCGCGGACGAGAACGACGGACTTGTATGCGCCGCTATTGTGCTGCTTGACGGCTTCTTCAGCGGTGAAAACGATTTGGCCGACAGCCGCGCCGGGCGAAGCGGGAAGGCCGGTGGCGAGCACTTCAATCTTCTCGCCCTTTTCCACGAGCCGCGGAACCAGGAAGTCGTAAAGCTGGTTGGGCTCGACGCGGAAGATGGCTTCCTCTTGCGTGATGAGGCCCTCGCGCACCATGTCGATGGCCACGCGAACGGCAGCCAGGCCGGTGCGCTTGCCATTGCGCGTCTGCAGCATGTAGAGCTTGCCATCCTGGATGGTGAACTCAAAGTCCT
>CAZVYV010000837.1:0-1480 GCA_964630985.1 uncultured Occallatibacter sp. | reverse complement strand
AGCTGATGTAGCCGAGCTTTCTAAAGCGATTCATGAAGAAGCTGACGCGTGACCGCGTCGTGCCGATCATGTTTGCAAGGGTTTCCTGCGTCACCGGCGGAATCAACGCCTCTGGCTCGGACGCGCTGCCGTAATCAGCCATGATCAGAAGGATTCGTGCAAGCCGCCGTTCGCTGTTGTTGAAGAGCTGATCGACGAGATCCGCCTGGGTTCTCGTGGTCCGGAGTGCGAGGTACTGAACGAACATATCTGAGAATGCACGTTCCTCGTGGAGGACTCGGGCCAGTTCCTCTGAAGCGATCTTGAGCACCACGCAGACGGTAATAGCTGTGGCGCTGGTCGTGCGGAGCTCGTTCGGTCCGGCCATGCACTCCTCACCGAAAAAGTCTCCCGGAGCGAGCAGCGTCACCGTGGCTTCTTTGCCGCCTTTGGAAACAATCGTGAGTTTAGCCCGGCCCACCCGCAGATAAAACAGACATTGGGCGGGATCTCCCTGAGACGAGAAGACCTGTTTCGCCTGGACGCGAACCATGACTCTTCCCGGGCCCGCAGTCGCGAGGTAATTATCCGTATTGAAGCTTCTTGGGCGTCCTCGAACCATTCCTAAGAGTTGCATTTGGAACGGCGCTGGTCTGAGCTATCTAGCTCAGTCGTTTGCTGGATCCGCTTCATGAACCAGAAAGGCAACTGGGACCAGCCGCCACTCCTGCCAACCCCGCTATCCGCGCAAACCGTGCCAACTCTGCTAACCCGCCAGCTCCGCTGACTCCGCTAGCCTCGCCTTAGCCCGCTTTAGCGGGCAAAAGACGGTAGCGCCAGGCAAACTCGGGGTCGGAAATTCGCAACTGGTCAGCCCGCTTTAGCGGGCAAAAAGCGGTAGCCCCAGGCGTGAGCCTGGGGAATTCAGCGTATTCATTGTCGCAGCCCCGGAAAGGGGCGAAAGAGCCCCGGTCCATACCCCGCATCTCCTGTCAAGCTCTCCCCCCGACCCAAAACACCCTAACCCACTGCAATCATTCGGCAAATAAACTTCCCCAAGTTTGCCGAAGATTACCCTCATTCGGCGCATTCTTAAATCATGAGCGCCATTCCAAAACAAACCGAAGGCGAGACCCCGGCCCGGTCGTTCGTTGAAATTCGATTCGGATGCCGCTTGCGCCTGGAATTCCGAAAGCGTCCCACATCGCTGCCCCGCAAGGCCCAAAATAATAAAAGAATGATTTCCCTGCCTCACAAGTAGTGCAAATGCACAATAACCCATTTGGAATCAATACGAATTTCCGAAAATCGTCGACAAATTTCGTTGAATTTCGTTGATTTATGACTCAAATCGACCCCAAAAACACCCCCAATTGCCCCCTTCGCAACGCGTCTTCTTTCGTCTTCTAAACGTCTGTTGCAAATAGGTTTCTGGCTGTAAATTCCGCATCAAAATACAAGTACGCCGTCGGGAGACGTTCACATGATCAAGAAACTCGGA
>CAZVYV010000836.1:0-1483 GCA_964630985.1 uncultured Occallatibacter sp. | reverse complement strand
AAGCGCGCCTCGTGAAACCATTTCATGCGGGCTTCGCGGGCCGACGGCGATTCATTGCGGGCCACCAGCGGGTAGGGCGGCAGTTGTGCTCCGCCTTCGCGCAAATAGATTCCGTTGGAATTGCGCACCACCGCCGCGTATTCGGCCCCGCCGCTGACGATCGGGGCTGGTGACGGAATTGAATTGGTTCCTGTTGCCGGACCGTCCGCTGCAAAAATTTCGGGCACGACGGCCAGTGCGAGAAAAAGGATGGGCAATTTGCATTTCATAGAATCTAGTTTCGAGCGTGTTTTCTAAAATTACACAAAGCCATGAATTCAACTTACAAACCCCACGGCGAGGCCGGGGTTCCGGCGCTGGAAGCCTTGGGCCGTTCGCTGAACGGCGCGACTTTGCCCGAATGCACGTCCAGCAGCCGCGCGTGGGTGGCCTTCGCGCCCGCGACCAGTTCCGGATAGGGACGATCCATCGCATCCACGAAGCCGATGTTGTAATTCTCGCCGTCCATGCGGCCCAGCACCGGCTCATCGCCCCAGGCAAACCAGTGCGCGCCCAGAAATCCCGGCAGCGCCGCCGCCTGCTCGATGTAGTAGCGGTAGCCCTTGGCGCGCTCCACCTGGTTCATCGTCTGCACCAACCCGGCCCCCAGACCATCCGCCGGCACTCCGAAATGAAATTCGCCAATCAGCACCGGGCGGCCCGAAATGCGGTAGGCGTTCGCAAGCTGTTTGGTCGGCTCGTATTCATAGACGTTGATGCTGCACACGTCGAAGATGCTGGCGGCCTTAAACATGGGGTCGGGAACATCGCCGCCGAAGCGCGTGCCGAGGATCATGTGGTTGGGGTCCTGCTGGCGAATGGCGCCGCAGACGACTTCAAGCTGTTTCGCAAACGCGGTGAAGACGAAATTCGTGCGGCGTTCAACCGTGTCGCCCGCCTGCAAGTATTCCTTGAGCTTGAGTTGCGTGGCCGTTTCGGGGCCTTTGAGAATCATGTCCACCACTTCGGTTTCGCGACCCGCCCACGGCGGTTCGTTGCCGATGAAATAGCCGATCACCAAGGGGTCGTTCTTTTTCGGCGCGCATGTGGTGACGGCGGTTTGCTCCGCCGACTTTGCGAATTCGTCGGAATAAACATCGGGCATGCCGAGGAAGGTGTTCGTTCCCCGGGGCATGGAGGCCATGATGATGTAAGGCCGGTTCATTCCCGCCCCGCCGGTGTTGAATCCCCAATCGTCCATGCGCCGGGACAGGAGACTTTGTTGCGCGCTCGCGCCAGCGCCGCCGCCACCACCGCGACCACCGCGACCGCCGATGCCATTGACACTGGTGGACAGGAACCAGTGGCCGGCCGGGTCCACGAACCACCATTTGCCGTCAATTTGTTCAACGTGGAAAAAGCCGGTCGCCTTGGCTTGGGTGTTTTTATAGCCGCCAAATTCGTCGTAGCCGAAATTGCCGGGCTTGAGCGCCTTGCTTTCGTC
>CAZVYV010000835.1:0-1488 GCA_964630985.1 uncultured Occallatibacter sp. | reverse complement strand
CGCTGCACATGGACGGCGCGCGCTTCGCCAACGCCTGCGCCAGCCTCGGCTGCTCACCAGCAGAGATGGCCTGGAAGAGCGGCGTGGACGTGCTCTGCTTTGGCGGAGCCAAGAACGGAATGGCCATGGGAGAAGCAGTGCTTTTCTTCGATCGCACTTTGGCCACCGATTTCGACTACCGATGCAAGCAGGCCGGTCAACTAGCGTCCAAGATGCGGTTTCTTTCTGCGCCCTGGGTGGGCATGCTCGAGAGCGGTGCCTGGTTGCGCAACGCCGAACACGCGAACCGCTGCGCGCGGCAATTTGCGGAGGGAATCGCCGGAATTCCCGGCGTGCGATTGGCGCAACCCGTCGAAGCCAATGCCGTTTTTCTTCTGGCTTCGGAGCAAATCCTCGACAGGCTGAGGGGGTGCGGATGGAGCTTCTACACATTCATCGGCGGCGCGGCGCGATTCATGTTTGCCTGGGACAGTGATTCGACCCGTATCGCAGCGCTCACAAGCGATCTGCGCAAGTGCGCCGCTGCGGGCAACATTTTCAGTTAAACTCAAAACCGGGCACTCTCAATTCTCCTGACTGAGCAGCAAGCGTGGCCCAAAGCCAGTTTCGCAAACCAAAGCGCCAATGCGAGGCCGTCTCCATGAGAAACCAGGAAGACTCGGCAGAGCGGGTTTTCGGAGAGGCGCTTGATCTGCGTCACGAAGAGCGCGCGGCATTCCTCGATCGCGCGTGTGGCGGGCGGCCCGATCTTCGCAGCGAGGTGGAGGCTCTCCTCAAGGAAAACGATCGCCTCAAGGGCTTCCTGTCGGAATCGCCCGTGATGCCGACGGAAGAACTCCTTCAGCGGACGCGCTTCGATTGTGGCGCCCACCTCGGTCGCTACACTATCGTCGAGCTGCTTGGCGCAGGCGGCATGGGCCATGTGTATCGGGCCGTCGACACCGACCTGCACCGTGACGTGGCGCTCAAAGTGCTGCCTCCAGACCTGGCCGGCGATCCTGAACGCGTAGTGCGATTCCGGCGTGAAGCGCGCGCCCTGGCGGTGCTCAACCATCCGAACATCTGCACCATTTACGAGATCGGCGAACAGGGCGGTCGCGTCTTTATCGCCATGGAATTCATGGAGGGGATGACGCTGCGCCAGCGCATCGCTCATCCGCCGCTGGATCTGGACACTTCACTCACGCTGGCCATTGAAATGGCCGAAGCCCTCGATGCAGCGCACACGGCGGGGATCGTTCATCGCGACATCAAGCCGGCGAACATCTTTGTCACCCGTCGCGGAAATGCGAAAATCCTTGATTTCGGCTTGGCGAAGGTGCTGCATGTTTCAGGCGACGGGAGAACGGCATCGGCAGAGCAGCTCACCAGTCCCGGTTCGCCGATGGGGACCGTAGCTTATATGTCGCCTGAACAGGTACGCGGAAAACTGGTCGATGTGCGCACCGATCTATTCTCGTTCGGCGTCGTGCTTTACGAAATGGCGAC
>CAZVYV010000834.1:0-1492 GCA_964630985.1 uncultured Occallatibacter sp. | reverse complement strand
CTCTCTGACCTCGGCATCCAGCGTATCCGCCTCCTTTCCAACACCCCCATGCACATCCCCGCGCTCGAGGGCTTCGGCCTCGAAATTGTCGAGCAGGTCCCGATCCCCGTCGAAGAGTGCTCCCACGTGGGATAAGCCCTCGCGGCACTCAATTCCTTTCGTTTCCCATCACTTTTTGTTCATTCCGGCGCAAAGTGGTCAATATTGATCACCCCGCCCCTCTCAAAACCTGTACGATGAGCTAAACGTGCTAGGGAAAGGTCTTATCCGACGAGTTTCCTGCCCTGCCAGTAAAATTGGCAAGGATCCCTTTGGTCGATTGGCACGGTTCCAATGACGTAAGCTCGATCGCAGAGCAATTTTGCCGGTGTTCGAACTTCAGTACGGCATTGTTTGAGGAAAGATGCCGCTTCCCATCATCGCCCCCGCATTACGGCTACCCCGCAATCGCTGTGAGGCCAACCGCACCAGTAAGGCGAAAGGTTGGACGGATTGCGCGTTCATCTTGTGAACCCCAGTGACAATTCCTTTGGCACCGCAGTCATCACACCGCGTTGGCTCTTCGTGCTTGCAGCTGCAACACCCCGCTCCGTGGGCGACCCCATCCTCGTCGATGAGTCGCTCGAGCAAATTGTCCCTGAGAGCATCGAGCCCGGCGACATCGTCGGCATCAGCGTCCATACCGGCAATGCACTCCGCGGATATGCGGTCGGCCGCATGGCGCGAAGCCGCGGCGCTTGGGTCGTCTACGGCGGCATTCACGCCACACTGTTTCCTGAGGAAGCGCTCGAGCGCGGCCAGGCCCACGCCGTCGTCAAAGGCGATGGCGATCTCGCCTGGGCCCGTGTCGTAGCCGATTGCGTCGCCGGCAAGCCCGAAAAAGTTTATGAAGGCGGCCGAATCGAAGGCGGCGAATTCCTCTCCGCGCGCTGGGACCTTATGGATCCTCAAAAGTATATGTGGGCCTCCGTCCAAACCATTCGCGGATGCCCCAAGCACTGCTCCTTTTGCAGCGTCTGGCGCACCGATGGGCAGAAACCCCGCCAACGGAAATTCCAAAACGTCGTCGACGAAATCATCGCCCTGCGCCGCCTCGGGTTCCGATTCATTGCACTCGCCGACGATAATTTCTATCCCGTCACCTTCACCGATTTGCGTCTTGCGCGCGAGCAAGGCAACACCGCCAAACTTGAGGAGCTCACCGCTATTCGCAATGAGCGCCTGCAGCTCATGGAAGAGCTCGCCAAGCTGCCCAAAGACATGGTGTTCTTTACCCAAATGACCATGGAAGCGGGCGAAGACGGCAGCTATCTCGATGCCATGCGCAAAGCTAACATCAAGGGCGCGCTCGTTGGCGTCGAGGCGGTCACTCCTGAAGGTCTGAAAGCCGTGTATAAAGACTGGAACTACTCCGGCGAGGCCCTCGCCAAACAGCTCCAGACCTTCAAGCAGCACGGCGTGCACGTCCTCGGTTCGTTCATCTTCGGCCTGC
>CAZVYV010000833.1:0-1495 GCA_964630985.1 uncultured Occallatibacter sp. | reverse complement strand
CCTTTTCGCGAATCGAAGCGACTGTGCTCTCGATGAAGTGCGCTGCCGTCCAGTCGCCGCGCGCTCCGCAGATAGTGAGGAAGTTCCGAATGAGTTGCGGTCCAAGGGGCGTGTGGTGCACCTCGGGATGGAATTGCACCGCCCAGATGCCTCGTTCCTCGTTGGCGATTCCGGCCAGCGCGTTTTCAGTAACGGCGATGCGGCGAAAGCCTGTGGGCAGCTCGGCAGCCTCGTCGCCGTGGCTCATCCAGACTTGAATTGCCGTTGGCAGTCCCGCGAAGAGCGGGGTCGACAAATCTTCTAACGTGACCTCGGCATGGCCGTATTCGCGCTTGGGCGCGGAGAGCACCTTGCCGCCCAGGTGGTGGACGATGAAATGGAGTCCGTAGCAAACTCCCAGAACCGGCACGCCGAGTTCAAGAACGCCAGGGTCGGCAGCCGGAGCGTCGTCGTCGTACACCGACGACGGGCCGCCAGAAAGAATCAATCCAATCGGCTTGAGGGCTTTAATTTCGGCGAGCGGCGCGGTGCATGGCAGAACCACCGAAAACACATTCTGCTCGCGAATGCGCCGCGCGATGAGCTGAGTATACTGCGACCCGAAATCGAGGATGACAATTGTCTGGGTGTCCACGCTCCAGTTTGGCAGGGGGTGGGGCGACCTGTAAAGAACTGCCGCGTCGATTCCGTGCCTGTCCTACTCGTAGTGATACCGCGCCTGCAGAAAGTCGATGCGGTCGGGGGTGACGCGGTAGACGAGCCGATGCTCCTGGGTGATTCTCCGGCTCCAGCAACCGGCCAGCTCATATCGGAGCGGCTCGGGCTTGCCAATGCCCGCAAATGGATCGGCAGCGATTGCCTCGGCCAATTCCAGGATTTTTAGCGCTGCCTTTCGGTCGTTCTTGATCCACCGCGCGAGGTCTTCGCGGAACTTTGGCAGGAAGTCGACCGCCCGTTCGATTCTCTTGCTCATCGCTATGGACTACTTTCGGAGGCCGGACTCCGATCCCAAGCCAAGTGAGCGACGCAGATTTCTGATGGCTTGCGCCGCGGGTTTCGCCGAAACCAGTTTCTTGTCGTTTCTCTTAGATTCCGCAAGCGACCCAAGTAGTCGCGCGGCATTCTTTGGCGAACGCAGAAGGTAAGCTGTCTCTTCCAATCCTGCAAGCTCATCGGCCGCGATAATCGCCACGTCGCGCGCGCCGCGGCGCTTCACCACCAGCACTTCGCGGTCGTCGACCACGCGGTCAAGATATGACGCCAGGTTTTCGCGCAACGCTGTGTAGGTAGTCTCAGTTGGCATGGAAAAGCCCTCTCCATATCAACGTACAGCTTTCCTGTACATGATGTCAAACCCGCCCAGCCGCCGGCACTTACGGCAGCTTCGCCGCGGCTGCTACCGGATCCCAATGGTCCGCGCCCGCCAGAAAAACCCGCGGCCTGTATTGCGCCGCCTGCCGCGCCGTCAGTTGGTGCGACCACGGCACGCGCGCCG
>CAZVYV010000832.1:0-1495 GCA_964630985.1 uncultured Occallatibacter sp. | reverse complement strand
GTAAAGGCGAGCGTGCCTTCGAGCTTCCCGGTCTGGTTCACCGCGATGGCGCCGGCATGCTGTTCTTTCCTCACCAGATGGGAGCGCTCGACGCGTCATGGCACGGCACTTTGGAATTGCAATGGAATCAAGGGTACGGCCCGTTCGCGTATCGCGCTGGACCGGGCGGCGCATCTCTTTCCGTGCACATTTCTGGTTCTGCTTCGTTCCAGTGCAGTGGAGGCATCGCCGGCTCGAGCGTGACGATCGAGGACCACCGCTCTGGCTTTAAGGCGCAGCCGTCGCTGCCGCCCGGCAACGAGCCGATTTCGATCGTGGTGCCCGGCAGCGTCGTCCCGCGGACCGTTCGCATGACCTTGGGCCCGGGCGCCGTCTTTTACGGGCTGGCGTGCACCGAGCCCCAGATGCTAGACACGACGTGGAAGTTCGATTGGGATCAGTTGCCGAGGGCAGAATGAAGAAGATACCGACTATTTTTTTGCGCGATTGGAACGGTGACCATAGCAGAGTTCTCGATAAGCCGAACCCGGAGTGCGCGTGGGTGTTTGCGGGCGAGGGCATTGCTACGCGGAAGCTGGATGGAAGCTCGTGCATGGTGCGGGGAAATACGCTGTATAAGCGCCTTGAAGTTCGTCTCGGGCATAAGAACCCGCCAGAGTGTTTCGAGCAGGCTTCTTACGACGAGGAAACTAAAAAGCTGATTGGCTGGGTTCCGGTCGGAGATGGTCCGGAAGATCGCTGGCATCGGGAAGGGTTTGAGTTCTTGAAGCAGGCCAGGCTGAGCTGGGTGCCGGATATAGACCCCAATAGTGGGGTCCCTGATGGAACCTACGAGCTTGTAGGTCCGAAAATACAGGGTAACCCCGAGCGTTACCCGACGCATACGCTGGTAGCGCATAGTGGCACTGAGAAGTACCCTGACGCTCCGCGCACGTTCAAGGAGTTGTGGTGCTGGATGGATGGAAAAGATATCGAGGGACTGGTGTGGCATCACCCCGATGGGCGTATGGGGAAGTTGAAGCTGCGCGATATGGGTCTTAAGCGGGTGCTGAAATGAAGAAGATTTTGATTCAAGGTGCCGCGGGGTTCCTCGGCAACCATCTGGAGCACCGCCTGCGCGAGGAAGGAAACTTCGTCGTCAGTGTCGCTCGCTCCTACCCGAAGTATCGGAAGTCCGTGGCCAATGAATTTCTCATCCTGGATCTCACGAACCCTCTTGATTACCATCATCATTGGTTTCGTCATGAGTTCGACGAAGTGTTTCAGCTCGCTGGAGAAGTTGGCGGCCTGGGCTATATTGGCGATGGCGCTAACGACGTTGATATTCTTACAAACTCGGTGAAGATCAACCTGAATACGCTCGCCGCCATGCGCGCGTCCAGCTCGCGCGCCCGCATTTTGTTCGCTTCCTCCCAGTGCGTCTACCCCGATATCGGCTTCGACCCGTTCGCCAGCGAGCGGATCGCCGAGGTGCATCCGTTCAGTGAGGCGGATG
>CAZVYV010000831.1:0-1496 GCA_964630985.1 uncultured Occallatibacter sp. | reverse complement strand
ATGGCCCGGCAATGGCTGCGGCTTTCGAAGACCTTCTGCTGGAAATTGACCGGCTGAGGAGTGTGAGCGAGCGTATTGAAACCCTGGCGGACAAACATCCCGGCATGGAAGATGGACTCGCCATTGTTGCGGGAAACATTCGCAGTATTGCCACTGTTTTAGACATTTTTACGCTGGTCCGAAGCAAGGCCGGCGGCTCGCAGGAAGACGGACCCAACCCGGAAACGAATCTTTATATGAATTGAGTTCCGCCGGTACTTGATCCAAAGCGGCTCCGGATGTCGAACACTCAACCGCGGAAGCGCTTCAAGAAGATACGGAATCGTCGCACTCGCCCCAACGAAAGGTGCAACGGTTATCGAAATCCGCTTCATGGAACAATGCGGGGTTGAACATGACCACTCCCCCAAAAATGCGAGATTTGGCCCAGCGTCTGCTTGATTACGAAGCTTTTGCGGAGAAGACGTCCGAGCCAGCGGAGTCCGCAACGCTTCGCGTCTATGAGAAGCTGCGCCGTGAACTTGGTGAGTTTGCTGGAATTGCCGGTTTTCAGTCGCTCGCTTCTCGCGCTTTGGTGTTGGCCAAAACAGAAGCCCCCATCCTTAGCGCGGTGCGGGTTGACGCCGACGGATCTTTGCAGGGCCTGGGCGAGATTGAACATCAATTTGACATCGACAAGATTCGGGCTGGCGAGTTTCCGGCTGGCGAAGGGGGAATCATCCTCATCGCCCGCTTACTCGGCCTGCTTCATCTCCTCCTTGGCGAAGCATTGACGTTGAGGCTGCTGCGCGCTACATGGCACTTTGGAGCCTTCGACGATCGCAATTCGGAACATGGGAGAAACACGTGAGCACTCAAGAAAAAGTGACGATCAATAAACTACCCACTGGGGTTCCAGGTCTCGATGAAATCGTCGGCGGCGGCCTCCCCGAATTCTCGTTCAACATCATCGCGGGTGCCCCCGGAAGCGGCAAGACAACGCTGGCTCATCAGTTCATCTTTGCCAATGCGAGTCCAGAACGCCCCGCTCTCTATTTCACTGTCCTCGGCGAATCCGCCATAAAAATGCTGCGATACCAGCAGCAGTACACTTTCTTCGACCCAGCCAAGCTGCCCGACTCCATCCGCTTTATCAACCTGAGCGAGGTTGTCCTCGAAAAGGACTTGGGTGCGGTCTTGGAGGCAATCACCAAAGAAGTGGAAAAAGCTAACCCCTCTGTCGTCGTTGTCGACTCCTTCCGTACCATGGTGCGCAAGCCAAATAGTGATATGGACCTGCAATCGTTCATTCAGCGGTTGGCCCTGTTTCTGGCGAGTTGGCAGGCTACAACTTTCCTCATCGGTGAATATGCAGAGGACGAGTTGCGCGACAATCCCATCTTTACCGTCGCCGATGGCCTGTTCTGGTTGCGCCAAACGGCGGAGCGAAATTCCATCGTCCGCAAGTTGCAGGTCATAAAACTGCGCGGTCAGGATTCCGTGCCGGGGCTGCACAC
>CAZVYV010000830.1:0-1503 GCA_964630985.1 uncultured Occallatibacter sp. | reverse complement strand
GTGCCGCAGCAGGAGATCAACACCCTCGCCAACATTCTCGCTGCCTGCATCAATTCCACCGGCCCCACCTCCACGCAATGCTCCACGCTCTTCTCCAACGCCACCAACAACGGCGTCAACGCTCCAGACACGGCCACCGCGGCCCTTAACATCGCCCACAATCCCGGCCTCAGCCCCACAGCCATCGCGAACTTGCTCGGGCTTCAAACTCCCACCTCGCCCTTTCAGCCTTCGCTCCCCTCCACGCCCACGCCCAATGACTTCACCATCGCCATCAGCTACTCCGGTGCAGGCATAAATGGGCCACTTCCCGTCGTCATCGACAAGTCCGGCGATGTCTGGGTGGGAAACACCACCTCCGGCGCCAATAGCGTCAGCGAGCTCAGTCCCCTCGGCGTGCCCATCACAACATCTGCCGGCTACACCGGCGGCGGCATCGTCGATCCCTTCAGCATCGCCATCGACAAATCCGGAAACCTCTGGACCGCCAACGTCACTCCAAATAGCCTCAGCGAAATCAGCAGCACCGGCACGCCGGCCGCTTTGTCCCCTTACACCGGCGGCGGCCTCAATGCTCCATACAGCATCGCGTTTGACTCGCTCGGTCACGCCTGGGTCGTGAACAACGTTGGCGCCAGCCTCAGCGAGTTCAGCTCCGCTGGCTTGCCCATCACCACTTCGCCTGGTGACCAGGGCGGCGGCATCAACGACCCCATCAGCCTCGCCATTGACGCTTCGGGCAATATCTGGGTAACTGACAGCATCATTCTCGGCGCCATCAGCGAATTCAACTCCGCGGGCACCACGCCCGGATCGCCCATCTCATCGTCCACCGGCGATACCGGCGGCGGTCTCGCCGATCCCTGGGGTATCGCTGTCGATTCCAATGGAAATGTCTGGGTCGCCGACAGCTCCTCGACTGAAAGCAGAATCAGCCTCTTCGGCGCTGGCGGAACAGCCATTTCCAGTTCCACCGGCTACACTGGCGGCGGTCTCAATGTTCCCGAGGGCATCGCGATCGACGGCGCAGGCAACGTCTGGGTCGCCAATCGCGGCAGCACCGCTACCTCCGCGCCCTACCCCGACAGCTCCATCAGCGAGTTCAGCTCCACTGGCCTTGCTCTCTCCCCCTCGACCGGCTACCAGGCCGGCCTCAATATCTCTCTCTCGCTCGCCATCGACGGCTCCGGAAATGTCTGGACGACAAATACCAACCTCAACACCGTCACCGAATTCGTAGGCGCGGGCTCGCCCGTCGTCACGCCCATCGTCGCCAATCTCCTGTTTCCCTACGGCACCCGCGCCGTCAACAAACCCTGATGCTGCGCCCCTGAAGTTGCCGCCGAAGTTGCCCCTGATGTTTTCCCTCGAAGTTGCCCCTGATGTTGCCCCATCCTTCCGCGTTTTATCGCGGAAGGGTGGGATACCAAGAACCAATGCCAGCCGCCTTTGTAGCGCCGGCCTCCGGCCGGCTGTCGTGCGGGCCTCCTGGCCCGCACACCG
>CAZVYV010000829.1:0-1505 GCA_964630985.1 uncultured Occallatibacter sp. | reverse complement strand
TGGACTACGGCGAGCGCTATCGCAATCTGCCCGACATCTGCATCATGGCGCCCGGTCAAACCGCCTAGAGTCATGAGTCTGAAGTTTGGTTAATTAAAAATCCGCGGTCATCCTGAGCGGAGTTTGGCTTGTTTTTTAGCCAAACGCAGTCGAAGGACCTGCATTTCGGGCTTCGATTTATCGAGCGAACTTCGGGGACACCACACTTGCCCGTACGTTAGAGGCTGTATGCCACCATTGTTCGCGCCGGTCACCCTCTGGTTTACACCGTCGTTTTCATCAGCCGTCTGATTTTGCATCAAATCGTTTGGGCTTGCCCTCGGCGCCGCCGTATACTCATCTCCCGGAGACTCCGGAACAGCCGCCGAATCGGCGGCGCCCGTGAATCACAAGGAGCACTCCCAATGTCTGCCCCCGTCGCCATCCAGAACTCCGATCTGGATTTTGATTACGGAACTTTCGACTCTGCCGCATTTGCGGCCAAGGCTCTCGCCGGCTGGCAGTCGCTCGCCGCTGTGATCGATCACTCGCTCGTCAAGCAGGACGCCACGCGCGCTCAGGTAGAAACTCTCTGCGGCGATGCCGCCCGATACCGTTTCGCCTCTGTCGTAGTGAATCCCGTTTGGACTGCAACGGCCGTCAAGCTCCTCGCCGGTACCGGCATTCCCGTCGCCGCAACCATCGGATTTCCCTTTGGTGCATCACTGGTCTCCACGCTCCGTCAAGAAGCCGCCGCACTCATCCGACTCGGTGCTCGCGAGCTGGGCATGGTTCTTCCCATCGGGCTACTCAAGAGCGGCAATCATCACGCTGTCGAGCTCACCATTCATGCCGTCGCAAAAGTGGCCCATGATCGAGGCGCTGTACTCAAGGTGAATCTCGAAACCTGCCTGCTCACCATGCAGGAGAAGCTGCGCGCATCGGAGATCGCGATTCATGCCGGCGCAGATTTCATCAACACTGCCACCGGGTTTGCCTCGGGAGGCGCCACTCCTGTCGATGTCGCCCTGATGCGCGGCGTGGTCGGCGCGCGATGCGGCGTCAAGGCCGCCGGCCGCATCCGTACGGTCGATCAGGTCCGCACCCTGCTTGAGGCCGGCGCCAATCGCATCGGCTCCTCGGCTTCCGTCGCCATCCTCCGCGAGCTCGGCGCGGAGTAGGAACAGTTCGCGGTTCTCAGTTCACAGCCGCGAACAGCCGGCCCTGTGCAGACCACCTTGGCCTGCGAACTATGAACTCACAACTGTTCTCTGCGTTATCATTCCTTGACCCCTCATGTCCGACAGTCCCCCATCTCCGCCATCGCACGAATTCGAGGGCGATTACCGTCCCGCCGACTCTGCGACCTCGCCAGTTGCATTCGACCCCATCAACGCGCGCATCGAGCCCGCCGACGTCGCTTATCTCATGCGTCTCACCGACGCGCTCAACACCACGCTCGATCTGCAAACCCTCCTCGCTCGCACGTCCGAGTTGGTTCGTTCCCTTATCCCCTATCGCATCTT
>CAZVYV010000828.1:0-1505 GCA_964630985.1 uncultured Occallatibacter sp. | reverse complement strand
AGTATTGGACTCAGAATCACGGCTACGAGCGCGAGTTTGGCGAGATGTTTCACGGGCACCATTTTCAGTAAAGATCGCAGGTCGACGCCCCAATCGTAACGTCAGAATTCGTCGAGGGCGTGCCGTAGATGATGAACGTTCCACTAGTCGCACCGCTGGTCAATGTGCCGGACGAGAACCACGGCATGTTGGAAGTCGCGGAAGCGATGCTACTTCCCGCCAGCATTGTGGTGGGAGTGGTGCTCGTGACGTTGGTGCTGCTGTTCGCAGTGCTCGTGCCAGCCAACCCGGTGTAGATAACCGCATTTCCCACCGCAGTGGATGGTGCGACCGCGAACACGATGCCGAGCGTCAATGAAATCGCTGTCGTAGTGGTGGTGTAAGTCCCTTGGCACTGCCAACTAAGCGTCTGAGCGCTGTTCGGTAAGGTCCACGAGCAGATCGTGGTCTGGGCGCCGGCGAGCGATATACCAGCATTGGTGATCTTGCACTGCGGCAGGATGATCGGAGTCGATGCCTTCCAGTACTCCGTGGTGCCGGTGCCAGCTACCGTCAAGGTGACACCGGGAGTGCCGTTCCCCTGTGCCGTTTGCGAGATTCCAAGTTCACTCCCATCGCCGACAATCTCTCCATTGGCCGTGCTGCAGGCCGTCAGGGTTCCCGTGGCGAGCCAGCAGTCAACGGTAGTGGTGATCGACCGTCCCGTATTCACCGCTCCACCCGTGGCCTGAAAAGAGGTAAACGTTGTGCCGCCAACGGGGAATATCACCGTGCCCGCCACTCCTGCTGCTCCTCCGCCTCCCGTGCCCGCCGCCCCTGGAGACAAGATGATATTTCCGCCATTGGAGTTGACCGCGCTGCCGCTTGAAGCTCCGCCTGCGCCTCCTGATATGGTGTAACTCCCGCCCGCGCCGCCGATTGCGTTCGTGCCGCCAGCGCCGGAGCCGCCAGCACCAGCGCTCTCAGAGCCAGGCGCTCCCGCGCCCGCCGTGGTAGCCGATCCTGTGGTAGCCCCGCCGTTGGGCTGTGTGATCGTAAAGGCATTCGTGCCCGCCGTGCCAGCGCCCGCCGAACTCCCCGGAGCCGTTCCGGTGAACGTTACGGCACTGCCGCTTGGCTCAGTCAACGTGATGGAACCAGTCGGATTAGCCAGTGCACTAAAGACGTACCCTGTTGCGTTGGTCAGCGTTCCCGAGGATGGCGTGCCGAGTGGCCCGCCAGAGATCAGCGCGGTGCCGGAGGACGCTGGTCCGGTGAGCGTCACTCCATTCGGGATGGTAAGAGTGCCCGTGGACGTGGTGATCGTCAGTCCGTTCACAGTCGTCGGCGTAATCGCGCCGAGAGTTATCGTCAGGGATGGAGTAGCGCCTCCGGAACTGGTGCCCGACACTCCGTTAGCCGTCGTGACTCCGATGCTGGTCACCGTTCCGCCACCGCCGCCGGTTCCACCCTGCCCTCCGCCCGTGCCTTGCGCGAAGGCGTGAGCCGCCAACAACAACACGATT
>CAZVYV010000827.1:0-1506 GCA_964630985.1 uncultured Occallatibacter sp. | reverse complement strand
GGCTTGATGTCGAGGACCGGAGTGCCATCGAGCATGTCGACGCCGCGCACGTGCAGCGACGAGCCCTCGCGATGCAGCAATTCGACCACGGTCAGGCCAATCGAATTTGGCCTTCTTGGTGACCGCGTGGCGAAGACGCCGTGAGGCCGGCCCTCATCGGTGGGCGGATGCGCGATGAGGTCGAATCCGTCCGCGCGGTCGAACTGCCAAAGGATGAAAAGGTGCGAGAAGCCGTCGATGTCGCTCAGGCCCGGCTCGAACTCACGCAGGATCTCGATGACGCCTTCGGCATCATGCCTGGCGCCTATCCCTTTGGGAATCGCCGAGGTTTCCCTGTATGGGCTGTGAACAAAGCCAATCGGATGAGCTGAAAACATCGGCTGGAGCCTCCACTTTTCATCCTATGCGCCATGGGCAAGGAACCAAAACCGACCCGGCGAGCCCAATATTTGGAGGGAGTTTCATTGAAGTCATCAACAAAGTTTTCATGAACCGGGAATCCCTACGAGGCGATATCGGGAACACTTCACGGGGCTACGGTGTCTAAGAGGGTAGTTGCATGGGCCAGAATGCGGTACGCCTGAGCTCGAGCAACCGGGGATTCCGGTGGCTAAACGGCCCATGGAGTCCGCCATAAAATCGCTTTGTATGAGGTGTTCACACCGAGGTCCCATAGCGCGGTGTGATGTGCGAACGTGCAGACGATGGCTGGTATGCGGTAACGTGGGAGGACACGAAATTGCAGGCGGACCTCACCATGGGCAATCTTGCCAGTGCGTTCACGCTCCAATCGGATGAGGCGGCGCTCGTTGAAGAATTGCGAGCCGGCTCCGAGGAGGCGTTTGCCTGGCTGATCACTCGCTACCATCAGCCAATCTACTCATTGTTGGCACGTACGGTGCGCAATTCCGCCGACGCTGCAGATCTTACCCAGGAAGTTTTCGTGAAGGTCTTCCGCGGGATTCACGGGTTTCACGGCAACGCTTCGTTGCGGACCTGGATTTACCGCATTGCGTTGCGCGAAGCGTCGAACCAGCGCCGCTGGTGGATCAGGCATCAACAGCAGGAAATTCCCATGGAGCAGGAAATGGCGCAGGGAGATTGTGGAAGGCCAATGCAATTGAAGGACATGCTGGTCGATCCCGGAGAATCGCCTTACGACGCGGCCCTGCATGAAGAAAACCGGGCGCGAGTGGAGCAGGCGCTTCGCCAAGTCCCCGAGCCATTCCGCACGACCCTGATCCTGCGCGATATCGAAGGATTCGTTTACGAGGAAGTGGCGGTCATTCAGGGAGTCAATCTGGGAACGGTAAAGTCGCGGCTTGTGCGCGGGCGCGCCTTCTTAAAGACGCAGCTTACGGCACACAGGCCCGGTGCGCGGTCCACAGCGCTTGCAGGGATGAAGATTTCCCTGGGTGAGGAGGCGCAATGAACGGGTGCTACGAAGTGCGGTCTGGCTTGACTGAGTATTTGGATGGCCGGTTGAACGGACGCGAGATGCAGGAG
>CAZVYV010000826.1:0-1507 GCA_964630985.1 uncultured Occallatibacter sp. | reverse complement strand
CCCCACATCGCACGAGAGCAGCTGGAACAGAGGATCCGGGGCCGCGAGAATTGACGCAATCAAACCGCAGCCAACACTTGAAGATTCGCGTGTAAGCCCATCAGCAGCAAGGACAACTGAATCCATGTACCGAGCAACTCCCTTCCCGGTTGCTGGCAGCCAGGAAGCCGGGTACGGAGCGACCGTCAATCTGACCGAGGGCGCTCTGGCCAAAGCGCCCGAAGCCAACGACCTTAGCGTTGAGCAAATTCGCGAAGCTGTCGTGGCCGCGCTCTCCAAATCCGGACACAGCTCCGCCGCACAACTGCTCGGGGCCGCTCCATGGGCGCTCGATGGCGGCGCGGTTCGCGTTGCTGTGCCGGGCGTGGGCAAGAAGATGCTGACCCTGACGGTGAACGCCGCCGCGGAAAAAATCATACGGACGGAGTTGCTCAGGCTGGGCGCGCCGTCACGGTTTCTTGTCTCGGGAGAGGTCGGCACGGCTCCGGACGCCGCTGCGCCGCCGGTTGTAGTTTCCGGCAGCGTACAGGAGGCGGCTCTCGCGCATCCATTAGTAAAGCGGGCACAGGAGCTCTTCAACGCCGAGGTCCGCAGCGTCGTCGATTTGCGCGAGAAGTGACAGCGCAGATGTCATCCTGAGCGGAGTTTGGCATTTTCGGCCAAGCGAGACGAAGGATCTGCAGCTGCTTGTTGCAACCATGAACGGTGAGTGAAGAATAGGAAGATGCGATGATCAACCCTCTCAAAATCTCGGAGATGCTTTCGCAAGCCAACCAGATGCAGGAGGAAGTGCAGCGAAAGCTCGGCGAGACCGTAGTGGAGGCTTCCAGCGGCGGCGGCGCCGTGACCGCGACCATGAACGGCAAGAAGGAACTGCTCAAGCTTCATGTCGATCCATCGGCAGTAACGAGCCTGAGCGGCGGGCAGGCCGACGTGGAAATGCTCGAAGATCTAATCGTCGCGGCAGTGAACGAAGCCGGACGCAAGGCGGATGAGGCGATCAAGTCGAGCGTGCAGGGAATGTTGGGGGGGCTGAAGATTCCGGGGCTCGGCGGTTAATTGGGCTTGTATTAGGCACGAATTTTCTGATGCTGACGGAGAGAGCAGGGGGCTTTAGGCCCCTGAACAGAGAATCGAAAAGTGCGCGGCCTCTAGGCCCAGGTATGTTGAAAAGGGCGCGGCTCAATCGGCGAACCCCGCCTATAGCCAGAAACTTCGACGGATTGAAACACATGCGCCGTAGGCGCAAAGGATGTTAGCCCCGCGCTTCAGCGTGGGGAAAAAGAGACGAGATTGATTTTCGGAGTTCCGTAGGGACGGCGCGTGAATGAACCGAAGCTTTAGCGCATGGGGCAGTTCTCGTGAAAGCTACGGGCTTCAGCCCGTACATCGACCAAATAAAGGAATCCGGGGCTTTAGCCCCTGAGGGACGGCATCGAAAGGCGGTCGCTTTGTCACGCTATGCCGAGCCGATGGCGCGGCTCATTGAAGAACTGAAGAAACTGCC
>CAZVYV010000825.1:0-1507 GCA_964630985.1 uncultured Occallatibacter sp. | reverse complement strand
GGGATCCCACTTATGGAATGAGCAGATAACAGAAGATGAAGGCGAGCCCGTCGTTGTAAACTTGCAGGCTTCTTGCCATTCCCTGAGAGCGTCGTTGAACTTGCCACGATTTAATACGCCATCGTTAGGAGCAACCCGATGACCCTCTGCGTCGAAATAAAAATTCTTCTCGACTGGGGGTGCCCAAGTCTTGCCGCAACGTGTGCAGCGAACCCACATGTCGCCGTTGATCATGCGATGACGGATGACCGACCGCTTCTCGGAATCTCCACCCTCGTGGAGCACTCGAAGATCTCGGGCATGGGCCATGCCACCCTTACGGTGCGAGCACACAGACTGGCGTAACTGATCAGTCGCATATTGCTGGCCGAATACACGGGCCTTCTGTTTCAGATCATTCTCGAACTGCTTCCGCTTGATCTCTCGATCAGCCTGACGTTTCTTGCTCTCGTCGATGTTGGCGAGACGTTCCTGAATCTCCAATTTCTTCGCCGTCAACTCTTCGTTCTTGAGTTGAATGTCGAGTTGGGCGGCTTGTAATCTAGCCAACTCAAGTTGTTCGTTTACGCTCTGGGGTTTACCCGAATTTTCAACATCGGGATCTTTCTTAAAAGATGTCATATCTGTCATAACTCCTCCTATTTAATTCCTGCTGCTTCGTACGCTTGCAAAGACAATTGCAAGTCCTCAATCAGTTGCTTGAGAGCCGCCTGATGGGTACCGTCGATGCTCTCATACCGATACTCGTAATGACCAATAACCTCTTCACAGATATTATGGTTTTCCGAATTGCGTCGATGGATGATCCCCTCAATGCAACAATTAAACTTGTCCGAAATTCCCGATTGCATAACTCCTCCTATTTACTCAACCTGTTCCCCTGGTTCCGAAAGGCTTGTAGCGTTTGGTTGTAGCGAGTAAACGCTGGCGTGGTGGGGGGCTTGCCGAATACTTCCTCGGCCTTCTCTCGGGAGATGAATCCCTTAAGAATAAGTTGAAGCAAACACGTTCTCCACCCCCGGTGCTTCTCGGTTGTCGGAATCCCGTGATCGTCAAATCTCATGATGCTGAGTTCGGGCATGTATCCAAACTGTACCCAACAGCCAACCTCGGCCTCGTTGGATTGCCTGTTGACTACGACTAATGTCAACTTGTCCTTGTGCGGGTGCCTGCGGTACCAGCAATTCAACCCCGCCCTCTGGAGTTGCGTGATGAATGTGGCCACACCCTTCACCTTACCGATTCGGTCTCCTGCGTCTTCGTACTCCTCAGGAGTCAGCCACTGATACTCTTTGGCAGCATTTTCATTGCTCTCCTGTAGTCGACTGAGTTCATCCTCGGTCTGTGCGGTCGGAGCGGCGTCAGAAACCCGCTTAGAGTATTCCTCAATTGCGGCACTAAGAACGGGGTCGCTGAACTCACCCATCATGTCTTCGTCGAACGTCTCATATGTTTTCGACTTAGTATTCTTTCGGGCAGCAGCCTTCTGTTCTTCCGTATACGAATC
>CAZVYV010000824.1:0-1509 GCA_964630985.1 uncultured Occallatibacter sp. | reverse complement strand
TATGGTTGAGGTCGTGGCCGGCCATGGTTTCTACGATGGTGGAGAAGGTCATGGGTCCGCGTTCGGGGTGGGTGACGGGCTTGTCAGCGTGCTGCGGCAGCGCGGATTCTATGAGGAGGAGATTCCAGCGGCGGAGGGCGGCGAAGGTAAGGAGGGCATCGGTGGCGGGGATGTTGGCGTAGGCGGCGGCCCACTTATCCTGATCGAAGGGTTGGATGACGTGATGGTCTTCGGCGAGGGTCTGGCGGAGACGGAAGGCGAAGGCGATTTCGCAGTCGGCGAGGTGGCAGAAGATGTCGCGCGGGGACCACTTGCCGGGGGCGGGAGGTGAGGTGAGGCGGGAGGGACCGATGGCGTGGGCGAGCGCGTGGAGGCGGTTAGGCGTTTCGCCGAGAACGGGGAGCGGGGGCTGGTTGCTGAGGTATTTGGCGTAGGGGTTGAGGGTTGGGGGAGTGGTCATGGGGTGCTCGCTTTCTTAGGGCTGCTGGTCGAGTTCCTGGATGCGGCTCTGGACGTATTCTCGGATGATGCGGACGGTGGCTTTGGCTTTGTCGGGGTCGGGGGAAGAGTTTCGCGGCCAGTATTCCATAGGGCTCTGGGATTTGAAAGCGGGCGTGAAGGCGAGTAATATGGTGGCAGACGAGTTTGTCCGGTGACCTGAGTATGCGGGCCGGAGAGATGAGTGGGCGCGAGCCCACTTTTTATTTGCGCAAAAACTATGGCGTTCGATGTCGATCAGATCAGAGCGGTGGGGCAGAGGGTGGCGGCTTCGCATGGGCTCGATGTGGTGGAGATCGAATTTTCAGGCGGAGCGAAGCACCGGACGCTGCGCGTCTTTATAGAGAAGAACGCGGAGGAGCGGAAGAAGCTGTTGGAAGCGGGTCCTGAGGGCGCGGCAGGACTGAGTGGGGTGGGGGCGGCAGGGGTGGATCAGCTGGCGGGTGTGACGCACACGGACTGCGAGGCGTTCAGCCGGGATTTCGGGACGGTTCTGGATGTGGAGGATCTGATTCCTGGGGGCGAGTACACGCTGGAGGTATCGTCGCCGGGGCTGGATCGGAAGCTGAAGGGAATTGAGGACTACCGGCGGTTCGAGGGGATGCTGGTGAAGGTGCAGACCTTTGAGCCGGTCGAGGGTAATCGGCACTGGCAGGGGAGGCTTGGCGGGGTAGGCGAGGCTTCCGTGAAGCTGACGCTGGAAGGGAAGAGCGGGAAGAAGGGTGCAGGGCACAGGGTACAGGGTGCAGGAAAAGCGGGATCGGCGGAAGTGGAGATTGCGCTGAAGAATATTGAGAAGGCGCAGCTGGCGCCGGAGTTCTAAAGGCAGGGAATAGGGAACAGGGAATAGGGAATAGGGAACGGGAATAGGGAGTAGGCGAGCTGAGAGCTAAGAAGTGGTCAGCGATAAGGTCGGTATAGAAACGGTCAGCTAAGAAGCGGTCAGCATAAGACGATTAGCGAAGGGCCGGTTAGCTGAAGAGAAACCTGATTTTGTAACACGACAGAGAG
>CAZVYV010000823.1:0-1511 GCA_964630985.1 uncultured Occallatibacter sp. | reverse complement strand
GATGGAATCTTCTGCCTCAGATACTCCGGCTTGCGCGGACGGACCTTGCGCGGCGGACGAGGCTTGCCGCCATCGCCGCCAAACTCGCCATAATACATCCGAATCGCAATGGCGCATGGATCAAGGCCGCGCTGACCCCAGAACTTCGCCTCTCCGATATTGTGCTGGCTGTCAGGTGCCAGGCGATGACACCAAGCTGCCAGAGGTACGGCCCATGAATCATGCGACTTTTCCGCTTTCCCAGTGTGAGGTTTTCCGTATTCCAATGCAGTGTAGAGGATGTGAGCCGCTTCGCTCGGCGCAGGCCGGCCGCATCCGCAGCAGCATGGCTGATCTCTCAGCCACGCCAGATATTTGGGGTCGTGCAGTCTTGGTTGACGCTGTCTCATTTCCGCTCAGAGAAATCGATTATTTCCTGCGGAACGGCGCGCTGCGTCGCCCCGGCGATCTGCAACTGAACCTTGACCGTCCGCAGAATCTCGCGGGATTGCGCTGCAATGGCATCAGCCCGGTTCGGCATGATGTTCTCATGCTTGAGGTCGGTCAGCGTCTCCCACAAAGCATCCTTCAGGCTGCTGGCGGTCAGCGGCCTAATCACGGTCACGACTTGGCCCTTGGCCGGCTTCACGCTTACGGCCTTGTGCCTTGTTCTTGCGACCGTCCTGGTAGCGGATTTGTTCGATTTGCTCACGATTGAATCTCCTTCTGATTTCTCGTTTCAGTTCCAATGCCAATGTGTATGCTTCAGCAAACGCGCCAAACTCACCCGCACGGCGCCTGCGGTCGTATTCCGATTTCCATTTCCTGTACCAGGGCTGCCTGCAATATTCGACATGATACGGCATGCGCTTCTTGCGGACCCTGGCAGCCTTGACCGGATCGTAATTCCGAACGTAAGAAGCATGACGGCGAGTTTTGAGCGTCGGACTGGTCTTTCGGTATTCAATATCGTACAGTCTCTTTTCCAGCTTGCGCTGCGCCTTCGTCTTATGCTTGCGCCGTCCAAGTCCAGAGCAGCGCCTATTACAGTACAGTTTGAACCCACCAGCACGAGCACGCTTGACGTGCCCCGCTGGTTTATCGGCTGCCTTGCCGCAATATGCGCATCGGAATTTCACTTGATCGGCTTGACGGCGAGGACGACGATTTGAAGCTGGTCAATGACTTCGTCCGTTACCAGATCGCTGAACTTCACTTGGCTGAGTTGATCGCGCAACTCCTTGAACTTGTGGTATCGTCTAGAACGACGGATAGCTTCCGTGATATCGGCATTGCTGGCATCATCCCATATGCGTAGAGTGGGACGCCGCGATGACCATCCAAAATCACCAGCGGCTACAGCCGTCGATCCAAAAGGATTCCATTGCCGGGTGGGACTGCCCTTAAGAGTGAACCGGCCGCTTTTGTGGACTTTGTAAACAAAGTCCTCCTCATAACTGAGTACTGAGTAGTGGTTGCCCACATGGATCGCGACGCGCGCGCCGGGGACGAATGGAGATTGTTCGCTCATG
>CAZVYV010000822.1:0-1516 GCA_964630985.1 uncultured Occallatibacter sp. | reverse complement strand
GAGTGCAGGAAGCGGGGACCGAAGCCAAGGCACGTGGCCGCGTGTTTCTTGTCGCGCACCTTGTGACGGAAACTCTGGATCAACGCCTCGTTCTCCTCGAACATGGGCAGAAAAGCCAAGGTCGCAAAATAGTCGCCCGCGACCAGTTGGTCGAGATGCGCACGAAGAATTCCAGCCAGCGTCTGGCTCGGCGCGGCGCCCTTCAGCTTGGCGGCGTAGGCATCGGTTGCGTAGAGCGCGAACGGATCTCCCGAATCGCTCTTGCCCGTGAGGAAGGGCGTGCGCTCGGGCAGCTTGCCGTTTTTCTCGTATTCGGTCGTCAGCGCGCGCGTCTCGATTTTTGCGGCTTCCACGTCCGGCTGGTTGAAGGGATTGATGCCGATGACCGAGCCCGCCACCGCGGTTGCAATTTCCCAGGTGAAGAACTGCCCGAAGATTTCATAGAGATCTGTGATTTCGAAATAAACGACGGGATGCCCGGCGGCTTCGAGAGCCGCAACCTTCGCATCCTGACTGCCGTCGGCCGTGCCTTTCAGCCGAACGTACGCGAAGACGCGATCCTTGCCGTAGACCTCGGGCGCGCCGATCGCCTCGCGGTCAACCGGCGTAATTCCCTTGCCCTGCTTTCCGGTCGACTCGGCGATCAGCTGCTCCAGCCACGCGCCCAGGTCGGCGATCTCCGGCGAAGTAAAGATGGTGATCTTGTCGCGTCCGGCGTTTGCCGCTGCTCCCAGCAACAGGCCGAGTTGCACGCCGGGATTATCCCCCACCGGCAGCTTGGCGCTCGCGACCGCTTTGGCCGCCTCGGCCAGCAGCGTTTCCACGTTCAAGCCAATCGCCGTGGCCGGAACCAAACCGAAATTCGACAGCGCCGAGTAGCGCCCGCCAATCTCTGGGTCGCCATAATAGATACCCCGGAAGTTGTCCGCCTTCGCCACCTGCTCCATCTTCGAGCCAGGATCGGTGATGGCGACAAAGTGGCTACCCACTTCGTCTTCGTTGTTCACCGCGCGCCGCATCTCGGAAAAGAAAAATTGCTTCAGGATGTTCGGCTCGAGTGTCGAGCCGGACTTGCTGGCGACGATCACAAGCGTCTCGGCCAGGTCAACGGAGTCGCAAGCAGCCTTCACTTCAGCTGGGTCCGTGGAGTCGACGATGTGCAGTTCCGGAAAGTCCGGCCTCTTCCCAAAGGTCTTCGCCAGCACTTCGGGACAAAGGCTTGAGCCGCCCATCCCCAACAAAAGCACAGACTGGAAGTCGGAGCTTTCAATATCTCCGCCCAGTTCGGCGAAGGCCGCGAGGTCTTTTTGCTGCCGCTCCACGATGTCGATCCAGCCCATCCATTTCCCCTCGTCATCGCGAGTCCACAAGGACGGATCTTTTTGCCAGAAGCGGTCAATTTTGTTGTTGGCTTGCCAGTCGGCGCCTGCTGCGTCCACGGCGCCACGAAGGTCGGAGGGCACTGCGAGTCGGAAGCTCATATCACCTTAGATTCTGCCTCATCGGCCAAGTTGCA
>CAZVYV010000821.1:0-1517 GCA_964630985.1 uncultured Occallatibacter sp. | reverse complement strand
ATGGAAGTAACCTTGGACATTGATCTCTCCTTGATTGTTTTCTTGCGTGGGAGTTCGTTTTCATGTGAGTTAGTTTGCGTTGGATTCGGCGTAAAGACAGGGACCAGGGATTAGGGACCAGGGATTAGAAAGACAGGATTAAGAACCAGGGACTAAAAACGCAGCCGTCCGATTTGAGTAACGATCCCACCCTTCGCCAAAGTTCCAAGAAGCAGGTCCCCGTTCGACTCCTCCGCTCAGCGGACTCGCTCAGGGCAGGCTTTCGGCTCCGCTCAGGATGACACTGCGTGCGATCCCACCCTAGCCACAAGAACAAAAGCGTGGCGAGGGTGGGGCACCCCAAGTATTCGGTTCAGCCGGATTGGTGGTTAGTGGTGGTCGCCGCCGCCGCCTTCATGTCCGCCACCACCGCCGCGTGATCCGCCACCGCCGCCATGAGATCCGCCGCTTGGTGCTGCGTGCGAGGCTGGTGCGCGCGATGAAGCTTGGCGCGAAGCAGGGGCACGCGAAGGTGCGGCTTGGCGTGGAGCATTGGTGCGCTGGACAGCCGCTTGGCCGCCGCCGGACCGCGAGCCGCCGCTGCTGCGATAGGACGCGGGACCGGGGCCGCCGTGATAATTGCCTCCACCCTCACCTACGAAACGATGGCCGCCCCAGCCGTGGCTGTAGCCCCAGCCGCCCCAGGGTCCCATTCCCAGAAAAATGCCGTTGTAGAAGTAGCCCGGCCCGTAATAGCCGTAGGGCGCGCAGGCGTAGGGCGAATAGCCGTAATAGCCATACGCGCAGCTTGGTGGAGGGCCGCCGATGTCGATGACAAGTTGCGCTTGAGCCGCTGGCGCAAGGGCCAGGCCGGCGAGCAGTGCCGTTGTGCCGAATAGAAATCTGATTCCACGCATATGAGACCCCTTGAGGTGCCTGCTGTTCAACGGTCAGGTGGGTTGCTTTGACGCCGTGAAGATAAACCCGGCAACAGCAGCCTACATAAGGGGTTTCCCGTTGCTTGATCGGGACGTTACTCAAGTTGCCCTTACAACGCTGAATCTAGTCGCGGGCAGTGCGATTGTCTGAGCAATCGGGACCACATAAAGTGAAGGATTGCCGCAGAGCGCGACGACGGGCTCCGCGGCTTTGGAATGGGCTGCACGAATTGGAGGCTGTCGAGCGCAATGATCGACTGAAGCCCCGAGAGTGAGGCTGCCGTTATATCGCGCTGCGACGTCCGGAGACCAGGTTGATCACGAGAATGATCAACGCGACGACGAGCAGAATGTGGATGAGGCCGCCGGCGATGTGCAACGTGAAGCCGAGAAGCCACAAGACCAGAAGGATTACGAAGATTGCCCAAAGCATATTGACACCTCTCAGGATTGCGTACGCCTGAGACGGGAGATCCGGCCCAGGCGCAAGCAGCGATTCACAAGCAACGATTAGTTGGATGCAACCGCCTGAGCCTTGGCATCTCTCACGGCTTCAATAAATCGGTCGGCCGAGCGAGGGGTTGCCACATCGCCGCGCAG
>CAZVYV010000820.1:0-1517 GCA_964630985.1 uncultured Occallatibacter sp. | reverse complement strand
GTCTTCGCACCGCTCCACGCCATGTTTCAGTCCATGGTCCGCGAAGGCATCGCTTCGGGCGAACTCATCGAGGCAGATTGGCTGCAGATGGTGCTGACGGCGCTCGGCGGAAACGTCTTCTATTTTCTCAGCGCGCCCATCTGGCGTCACATCTTGCCATTCGAGCCCTTCGAAAAAGGAGCGCTGCAGGCGCGCAGGGTCGCGACCGTCCAATTTTTGGGTCAGGCAATTTTTCAGGACCGCAAGCACGGCGCGGAGCTCGCGGCGCGGGTTCTAAACGACACGCCCATGCCGGAGTACGCGGAATTCAAAAGCTTAGAGGTGAAGCCGAAGTGAACGCGCGAAATCGAGTTTTTCTGATCTTGGGACTACTGACCGTCGGATCGCTGATCTGGTATCTGCTTACCACGAATCGCGGCGGCGATCTGCAACTGGTCGGCACAGTCGACGCCAACGAAGTGATTGTCAGCTCGAAAATTCCCGGCCGCATCCAGAATTTAACGGTTCAGGAGGGCGACTCGGTAAAAGCTGGCCAGCTCATCGCCACAATCGAGGACGACGATCTTGCCGCGGCGCTCAAAGCGGCCCAGGCAACGGCCGCAAGTGAGAAGTCAAAGCTGAACGGCACCGTAGAAACCGAAGAGCAGAACCGCGGCGAAACTTCTAGCGCGACGGTGAGCGCGGAGGCCCAGGTGAAGGCCGCGCAGGCGGCGCTGGCGCAGGCGCAAGCAAACTTTGAGCATCAGCAGGCCGATACCAGCCGCACCGTTGCGTTGGCGAAGCAGGGAATCATGAGCACGCAGTCGCGAGACGACGCCGTGACCAGCTTGCAGGCAGCTAAGGCCGCAGTGAGCGCGGCAAGCGACAACCTTGCCGCAGCGCAAGCCAACCTGCGCCAGGCACGCGCTCACGAGTTGCTGACCAATGTGTCGGCGCATACGGTGGACGAAACGCGCGCCGAAGAGGAAAATGCTCGCGCATTAGCCCAGGAAGCGAGTGTCGAGGAGAGCTACGCACAGGTCGTCTCGCCCATCGACGGAAAAGTGGATGTGTGGGCCGCGCGGCAAGGTGAAGTGGTGACCATGGGCGCGCCGATCGTCACCATCATGGATCTTTCGCAAACCTGGGTCTACGCGCCGCTGCCTGAGACGCAGGCTGACAGCGTCCAACTCGGCGATTCGCTGCGCGTCGTCATGCCCAGCGGCGACACGTTCTACGGCAAAGTCATCGCCAAAGCCGCTGAAGGCGACTTCGCCACCCAACGCGACGTGAACAGCATGAAGCGCGACATCCGAACCATTCAACTCAAGCTCCTCATTCCCAACCCCGGCGAAAAGTTCGTGCCCGGCATGACAGCCTACGTCTACATTCCCAAGGCCAAGCTGGTGAAGCAGTGAGCGGCGCTGCCATTAACCCGGAGAAAAGCAGCGGCACTGCCAGGCCGGTTGCCATCGCTGTCGAAAACATCTGCAAGCGCTACGGCGATTTTGAAGCGGTCAAGAGCGTCAACTTCAGCG
>CAZVYV010000819.1:0-1518 GCA_964630985.1 uncultured Occallatibacter sp. | reverse complement strand
CAGGAACAGGGCAAGCTCTCACTCGACGACCCCGTCGGCAAATACATTCCCGGCCTCACCCGCGGCAGCGAAGTCACAATCCGCCAGATCCTTTCCCACACCTCCGGCTACCAGGACTACTGGCCTGAGGACTACGTCATGACTCCCATGCTCCAGCCCGAAACCGCGCAGCAGATCCTCGACACCTGGGCCAAGAAACCACTCGATTTCGACCCCGGCACGCAGTGGCAATACTCAAACACCAACTACGTTATCGCCGGTCGCATCGTCGAGATCGTCTCCGGCCAGCCGCTTTTCGATTTCCTTACACAGCACATCTTTCGCCCGCTCGGTATGACTTCCGTCTGGAACTCCGATCAGGATCAGCTCACAACCCCCGATCCCACCGCCTACTATCGCCATGCGCTGGGTCCGCTACGTCCCGCGCCCAAAGAAGGCGCTGGCTGGATGTTTGCCGCCGGCGAACTCGCCATGACTGCGCACGACCTTGCGCTCTGGGATCAGAGCCTCATCGCACAATCAATCCTGAAGCCGGAAAGCTACAAAGAAATGTTCACTGAGATCAAGCTCAAGAATGGCAAGGGCACCGAGTACGGTCTTGGTGTCGAAGTTCGTGACCGCGACGGCCACCGCTCCATCGAGCACTCGGGCGAAGTCTCCGGCTTCGTTTCCGACAATGAAGTGCTCATCGACGACGGGACAGCCGTGGTCGTCCTCACCAACCAGGACGCGGTCGCCGCGGCCGCCGCTATCGCCAATCTCGCCGCGCCCCTCGTCGCCGGCTATCCGCTCAGCGCCTCCGAGCAGCAGGCTCTCGACATTTACCGCGGCTTGCAGCAAGGCCGTATCGACCGCTCGCTCCTTGCACCCAACCTCAACGACTACTTCACGTCGCAAGCCGTCGCCGACTTCCAGTCCAGTCTCGCTCCGCTCGGCGAGCCGCTGAGCCTGCGCCAAACCAAGGAAGAACTTCGTGGCGGCATGACCTTCCGCACCTTCGACGTCACCTATCCCGGTCGGCTCCTCGAGCTAACGACCTACACCTACCCCGACGGCAAGCTCGAGCAATACCTCATCGCTCCCTCCGAGTGACAATAGAACCGGAGACACGCATGCCCCGCGCCAAATTACCGGCCCCTGAGTCATTAGCCGACGACCAGCACGCGCCAACCGGCGCGCATCGCACGTACTTTAGCTTTGCGATTACATGCATCAGCCGGTACATGATTCTGCGCGACCGCGTCTTCGGCCTCTCCAAAAAGGGGCGCCTTCCGGCCGGCATTCACGAGCGTGCTTCGCGCCGCACCATTGTGAGCGCTGCCAGCCGGCTGGACGCGGTGTTTGTCGAGCCGGTCTCTTTCCCCGCGCATGCATCGGTGCTGCTCTGCCACGGCATAGGCGAGACCGTCGAGCAGTGGTTCGGCGTGCAGCAGTTGCTCGCCGCAAATGGTGTTGCGTCACTAGTGTTTGATTACTCGGGATACGGCAAGAGCACCGGGCGCCCTGACTGGGATCAGT
>CAZVYV010000818.1:0-1518 GCA_964630985.1 uncultured Occallatibacter sp. | reverse complement strand
ACCATTAAATGTGTATGCGGTTGCTGAAAAATTTAATACGTTTGTACTACATTGTACATATGCTGTTTCATCTTGTGATCCAATTTTTACAATGATATTACCAGGTGGAGAAGCGGTATCAGCTTGCTGATATTTTATCGCTGTATTATTTGGAATAGCTCCATAAGTAATTAAACCTGAACTATTATTATAATATAAAGCATTTGCTGTTACTACATTACTTAAAGTGGTTGGTATTTTAAAAGTTGCTGTTCCTATCATAGTTATATCACCAGTTGAATCAATTGCGATTGTTCCAGTTGCTGAAGCATTTGATATTTCATAAATATTATTTCCAGATCCTGGGCTTTGAGCAACTTGATAATTAATTAATGTATTATTTGGAATAGTTCCATAAGTAATTAAACCAGTGCTATTATTATAATATAAAGCATTTGATGTTACAACATTATTTAAAGTAGTTGGTAATTTAAAACTTGATGTTCCTATTATAGTTATATTACCAGTTGAATCAATTGCAATACTTCCAGTTTCTGCAGCATTTGAAATTTTATTTATATTATTTCCTCCTATAACTGTATCAAGAATTTGATTATTAATTAAAACATTATTTGGATTAGTTGGTAAAGCTCCATATGTTACTGCTCCAGTAACATTATTATAATATAATTGATTAGTAGTTACAGTATTTGTTAAAGTTGAAATTGTAAAAGTTGAATTTCCTAAAAAATTAATATTTGGTGCAAATAATTGTATTGTACTTGGTGAATCTGAGCATAAAATAATGGCTCCTTCACTTGCTGATCCTATATTTGTTATAATATTTCCTGGTCCATGTATTGAAGTATCTGCTACTTGATATAAAATATTTGTATTATTTGCGACTGTATCATAAGATATTATTCCTGTTACATTATCATAATATAATAAATTTTTATTATTAACAGGAAAAGAGTTGGGTATTCCTTTTAATTCAATAGAACTATTACTACAAATTACTGAATATGTTTCATTTGCTCCTCCTATTTTTGTTATTATATTTCCACTTCCCGTACTTGTATCAGCAATTTGATAATTAATTAAAGTTGGATTTGGATTACTTGGTAAATTTCCATAAGTTACAGTATGTGTACTACTATTATAATATAATTGATTGGTTTGAATTGTATTGGGTATATTTGGTAAATTTAAATTAGCTGTGTTTATTTGTACTTCTCCACTTGTACATGTTATATTTCCTGTTTCATCTGCTGATCCAATTTTTGAAATAATATTTCCTGTTGGATTAGAAGTATCATTAACTTGATATAAAATTAATGTTGGATTTGGATTACTTGTCCCTGTTGTTTGTAAATTTATTTCTCCATTATTTAAATTTGTAATTATTACACTTGAATCACTTGATATTAATTCATTTAATATAACATTACCATTATTATTACTATCTATTAATGTAACTCCTCCTTCCTCTGATGTATTAATTGATGAAATTGAGCAAGGATTATTATCCAATCTTTT
>CAZVYV010000817.1:0-1522 GCA_964630985.1 uncultured Occallatibacter sp. | reverse complement strand
TAACTCCGGCAATGCCTGTGGCCCACCAGGAGTAATTCTGCACAAAAGGAAGAAGGAGAATATGCGGGAGCGGCAACCATACCGAGCCGAGTTGCGAAAAGCGTGGCGTACGGGAATCGAAGACGCGGCGCGCGATGTGCAGATGGGCGATGGCGTCGCCATAGTTAATCATCGCCCCGTGACGCCAGCTCCAGACGATCGCGACCGCTGAAGCGGCCATGCAGAAAGCCAGAACGGCCCAGCCTTCCGCATGGGAGATGCTCTTCTCAGTCAAGGTGCGTGATCTCGCGAAAGACGTTGAAACGCGCGTCGATCTCACTGCGCGAGAGCTGCTGCAGGCGTTCGGTGCCGAAGCGCTCGCAGGCGTAGGAACCCATGACGCTGCCGTAAAACATGGCGTGTCGCCAGGCGACGGGAGTCTGCTCGGGCTGCGAGGCGAGATAGCCAAAGAAGCCACCGGCAAAGCTGTCGCCTGCACCGGTGGGATCGATGACTTCCTTAAGCGGAAGGGCAGGCGCCTTGAATGTGCGTAGCTCTTCGCCCTTACTTTTTGGATTGGTACTGCTGTGGAATAACGTCGCGCCGTACTCGCCATGCTTAACGACCAAAGCACGGGGCCCGAGAGCAATGACGGCGCGCGCGGCCTGCACCAGGTTGTTGTTGCCAGCCAGCATCCGAGCCTCGGTGTCGTTGATGAGCAGAACATCGAGGCCCTTCAAGACTTCAAGCAGAGCCGGGCGATGGTCCTTGATCCAGTAATTCATGGTGTCACCGGCAACCAGTTTCACACCGGGCATGGCTTCGCGCACGCGGCGCTGCAGAACGGGATCGATGTTCGCGAGGAAGAGAAATTCGGAGTCGCGATAGGCGTCGGGAATCTTCGGCTCGAAGGAGGCAAAGACGTTGAGCTCGGTGTTATGCGTTTTGGCTTCGTTCAGATTCTCGAGATACGAGCCTTCCCAGAAGAAGCTTTTTCCAGCAGTGTGCTCGATGCCGCGCGTATCGATGTTGCGCGCGGCAAAGACAGCCTCCTGCTTGCGCCCGAAGTCCTCGCCGACGACGGCGATGACGCGCACATCCGTAAAGAAACTGGCGGCGAGCGAGAAGTAGGTGGCAGCGCCGCCGAGGCAGCGCTCGCGGCGTCCGGCGGGAGTTTCGATCGAATCGTAGGCTACGCTTCCGACAACAGTGATGGACATTTTTCTCCTGGTCTTGAACGAGAGTTGTGGCGAAACATCAAGTAAGAAGGTTACTCACCCTACCAACCATGATATTTGCCGAAGAGCAGCTTGAGGCGCTCTTTGGCGGCGGCAGGAACGGCGTCAGCGTGGGTGAGCACTGCGAACTTGGCTGCCGACGCGCAGGCGCAGTTGCGGGCGACTTCCGAAGTGGGCAGCAATGCGGCGACGGCAGCTTTGACGACTTTGGCGGCGTTATCGGCGTTCTTGTGCAGCACGGCGACAATTTCCTCGACGGTGACGGCGTCGTGGCCTTCGCGCCAGCAATCGTAGTCGGTGACCAT
>CAZVYV010000816.1:0-1522 GCA_964630985.1 uncultured Occallatibacter sp. | reverse complement strand
TGCCGGTGGGATCGATCGACGCCAATGCAGCACGGCTGCTGAAGGCCACGGAAGACTCGCTCAAGGCCGGCATTGCGGCGGTTAAGCCGGGTGCGACTCTGGGCGATGTGGGAGCTGCGGTACAGAACGTGGTCGAGGGTGAAGGGTTTTCGGTGGTGCGCGACTTTGTGGGGCACGGAATCGGCGTGCACATGCACGAGGATCCGCAGGTGCCGAACTTTGGCGAAGCCGGCCAGGGCATGAAGTTGAAAGTGGGCATGGTGATCGCGATCGAGCCCATGGTGAATGCCGGAAAGCCGGATGTGCAAGTGCTGGACGACGGCTGGACAGCGGTGGCCAGCGATGGGAGCATGAGCGCGCATTTTGAGCATACGGTTGCGGTGACTGCAACCGGAGCAAGGATTCTGACGGAGTAGCAATACTCTCGTCCAAAACGTGAAGGCGCGGGAAGCGCCAGAAGTGGACACTGATTGTCGAAGGAAGATGCGATTGAGGTCATGGCAACGGTGGTTGAGACGTTGCCCAACGCGATGTTCAAGGTCAAGCTCGAGACCAATCACGAGGTCTTGGCGCATGTCTCGGGAAGGATGCGCAAGAACTTCATCCGGATTTTGCCGGGCGACCGCGTGGCTGTGGAGCTAAGCCCATACGACCTGAATCGCGGACGGATTGTGTATCGGTACAAGTAGCTAGCGGCGAAGAGCCGGAGATTTCCCCGCGCCATGACGATTGCGCGGAGAGGGGTAACAGCAATGAAAGTTCGGGCATCGGTCAAGAAGATTTGCGTCAAGTGCAAGGTGATTACTCGCAACGGAGTGGTACGCGTGATCTGCGAGAACCCGAAGCACAAGCAGCGTCAGGGATAAGTTAGGCCTGGCAAGAATGGGAGACTTCCATAAAGACAGGGAATAGGGACCAGGGAATAGGGAGTAGAAAGCAAGAGCTCGGCTGATTCAGCAGAATCGACTATTCCCTATTTGCTAATCCCTACTGCCTGTTTCACGAGGCTAGTTAGCCGGAGTCAAGGCTTGCGATGAACCTCGGAAGCCGCTCCTTTTAACCCGTGCGAGCCGGTTGAGGCCGGAGGCACACAACAAGAGAAGGAAACCGAGAATGGCACGTATTGCTGGCGTCGATCTGCCCCGCAACAAGCAGGCACGGATCGCGCTCACTTATATCTTCGGGATTGGGCAGCCCCGCGCCCTGAAGATTCTGGATAAAGCCAACGTAGATGGCTTTAAAAAGATCCAGGATCTGGGCGAGGAAGAGGTCAACCGCATCCGCCAGGTGATTGAGGACCAGGGCGATGTCGAGGGCGACCTGCGCAAGGACGTCTCGATGCACATCAAGCGCCTCATCGACATCCAGAGCTATCGCGGCTTGCGCCACAGGAAGTCGCTGCCGGTGCGCGGTCAGCGCACCCACACCAATGCCCGCACTCGCAAGGGCCCGCGTAAGGGCACGATTGCCGGCAAGAAGAAAGCGAGCGCGAAGACCTAATGGCGAAACCAGAGCAGAAGCC
>CAZVYV010000815.1:0-1524 GCA_964630985.1 uncultured Occallatibacter sp. | reverse complement strand
TGGCGAGCAGGCGCGGGTTGTGGGCGAACGGGACCGCGCTGTTGACCGAGGGGAAACGGGACGGCCAGACCTCGGTCATGCGCTGGGCGGAGTAGTTGAGATTTTCCTCGACCTCGACACCGGCCCCGCATTCGAGCGACCCCTGCGCCATCAAATGGGCGATCAGCAGGTTCGAGTCGATCCCGTACTTCGGAAACACGGTCGGCGCTGCCTTGGCGATGGCGTCGCGCAAGCCGGGGATGCGCATGTCGCCGTCGGGCCAGAGATTGTAGAGGGCGTTGATAAAAGCCATTTATTGCCCTCTCGGATCGAAGTAGCCCAGCGTGTTGATGCTGAACGTCGAGGTCCCGTCGCAGGTGACTTCAACCTGACCGCCAGTCGTCGCGCTTAGAGGTAGGGTCCAGACATCCGCCTGTGTACCGACGGCGCTGCCGGAGATGCCGATCGATTGCTGGTAAGTCGACGAAGCTGCTGCAAAGAGGACATCTGGCGAAGTGACCATGAGTCGCGCTCCTGCAGACCCGACGTTTACGACGATCAATCTGGCCTGCGTTTTGCGTCCTAGCGGAACGCTCGCCAGCGTGAAATTGGTGCCGCCCGTCGTGCAAGCCTGCCCGCTCTCATCGAGCTTTGCAGCTTTCCAGTAGACCTGCCCCAGCGGTTCCATCGCGAACGAAACGATCTGCGCCGAACCATTGGTGAGAAACGCGCCGATCACGCGATAGAGCGACCCGCTGACGCCTGATGGCTTGTTGGCGCACGTCACAGAAGTATCGAACCACACATCCGACGTGCCTCCGTTCGGCGTCAGGCAGACCGTGTACCAAGTGGTATTGGCGATTGTCAGCCCGTTGCCCATGCCGTTGGAGCCCGAACCGACGGCCCAAGCACCGGCTGTGGATTTTGTAAATGCGGCGATCTTGATCAAGCTGGCATTGGTAGAATCGGTCGCCGCACCCGAAGCGATGTCGAGCACGGTATTGGGCGACGTGCCGTCGTTCGACAGCACCAAGCCGCCAATAAAATTGGGAATGAACGTTGGGTCGGTTTGCAGGTTGCCACTGCTGATCTGCACCCCGTTTGTGGGCTGCACATTCGCCAATGTTCCGGTGCCGGATGTCAGCACGTAGTTGTTGGTGCCGCTGGTGACATTGGTGGTGCCGACCTGGATCGAGGACGCCGCGCCAGGGCAGGAGATGTCGATCAGGTTGTTCCCGGAATCCAGCCCAAGGCCCGTCGAGCACACCCCCGAAATCAGACTGGGGAAATTGAGTTTCGTGGTGCCGGTCGGGATACCGACAACCAGTGTACCGCTCTTGTTGAACAGGCTGACGTCGTTGGTTGAGCCGTCGCCTTGCACGATCGCGCCATTGACCAGTGTGTTGTAATGGAACGCCTGTCCGGTGTTGGCCAGCGTGGGCGAGGTGATCGTGCCCATGATAACGGTTTGACCGCCGGCGGACGCGGGCGCCGTGGTGCCGATGTTGATGTCCTGCCCGCTGTCGGTGATGTTGCCCGAGAACG
>CAZVYV010000814.1:0-1525 GCA_964630985.1 uncultured Occallatibacter sp. | reverse complement strand
TTGACGCCCCACCCTTCCCCGCAAAGCTGGGGTGGAAGCCCGAACCGGGGCCACCCCTCAACCTCCGAACGCCCGAACCAATGACCGAAGCCAACCAAAGAATCGGCCAACTGATCCGCGCCGTGGCCTCGGCCTACGTCGACCACCCGCACGCGCTCCAACTCGCCTGCCAAGAGTCCCCCGGATTCTGCTACTGGAGGATGCAGGGGGACGAGCGGGACGAGGCGCAGTTGATCGGGCGGGCGGGGGATCACGTCGACGCCCTGGCGCTCCTCGTCATGGGCTTCGGCAAGGCGGTTCGGGAGGTTCACACGTTCAGGCTCATCACGACGGGGAGGCCGCAGACCCGGGACCGACGGGGCAAGGACGTTCTCTCCTACGATCCCGAGCCGGACCGCCTGCTCCTCGTCAGGATCATCGAGGCGCTCGGCCTCCACCCCCAGCCGTCCGTCGAGTGGACCAACGGGGACGGCCCGCGGGTGTCGCTCACCTATGTCTTGCGTCTTCTGCTGCCCCCCAAAGCCCTCGCCCGGCTCTGCGTCCCACCCCGGGAGCAGCCCAACCTCAAGAAAGCGCCGATCTCCTACATGCGTGCGATCGAGGACATCTTTCAGGCGATAGCGGCGAAGGCGGGCGTGCGGTACGAGCTCGAGGAGGTAGAGGTGTGAGCCGCCGCGTCGTCATCCTCCCAGAGAGCGGCGACGGCATAACGTACCGAGTGCCGAGTGCGGCCAACCCCAAGGAAACCTACCATGTCGACCTCCTCTCCTACAACTGCCAAGGCTCCTGCACGTGCCAGCACCACTGCTGCCGCCTCGCGCCGCTCCTTTCGCGCCTGGTTGGACCGGCCGAAGCGGTCAAAGAAGGGCTCGTCAAGCTACCGAAAGGGAGGGACGTATCTGAGGCGCTCATGTGCAAGCACGTCCTCTCCGCGCGCCGCCAGTTCTGCCAAGACGTTCTCCGCGCCATTGCGGAGAAAAACGCCGCTGAAGCGCGGGCCGGCGCTGCGCGCGGGTTCCGGGAGGCGTGAGATGCCCTTCATCCGCTCGATCGGTCTGGTGAGGAGCAAGCAGCTCTCCGAGTATTCCAAGCGGCGCAAGGCGTACCTGCTGGCGCACCCGTTCTGCCAGATCGCCATCGCCCACCACCGGCTCAAGGAGGCGGACGTGATCCGGGCGGAGGGGGCTTGGGTGGACGAGGAGGGGAAGATGCAGCAGATCCCCCGAGCTACCGAAGTCCACCACCGCAACAGGCGCAACGGCGTCAGGCTGACGGACGAAAGGTGGTGGATGGCGGCAGCGAACATGAACCATCGCCTCGTCGAATCCAACCCGGCCTGGGCCCGGGAGGAAGGCTATCTCCTGCCGATCAACGCAGACCCGGAGGGGCAGTACGGGGGGAACCAGGCGCTGACCACCCCTCAGCTCATGGCCGCGAAGGCGAGGAAACGCTGATGGGCGCCCGTTTCCAGCTCTCCGACCTCCCTCCGGCCCTGCAAAAGCAGGTTGCCGAGCAGCTTTACCCG
>CAZVYV010000813.1:0-1525 GCA_964630985.1 uncultured Occallatibacter sp. | reverse complement strand
AGAAATCACGCAGGTAAATGGCTGTGGCCTCCTCGACTGTCAGGTTCTTGATGTCTACAATATCGGGGTAACTGCGCTTGCTGATGCCAAAATTTGTCTCTCCGCCCGGGTCTGCAGGGTCATTTACATAGCCCCCCTCGTTCCTCAGAACTCCGGGTATTGCCAGATAAAAGTCACTCATGATTATCTCCAGAAAATTTTTGTTCTCCGCACGAGTGGTGTTTATAGGTCTATCCTCACACCTAGCATGGGAAGAGGGAAGACATATAGTCGGCGCTTATTTTTGTCCCAGAACCACCCCACCCAAAAATCATACCATGCAAACACGGTTTTAATCTGCATAACTTTTCATGAAGGTGCTTATTAAGTTTCGAAGAGCAGTGAGACAGTGTACGCAAAGATCAAAGTTGGACGTAAAAGTAGTTTCTGGTATTTCAATTGTTGCCCACGTAGTGAATTCCGCTCTACAACGATCACAGACAAATTTTCTCGACATTTTACTCTCCTTTGTCCTTCTCTGACTTTACCTCGAAAACCCCTAGCACATCGTGACAAGCAACCCCTCGGTACAGAGTGTGCGCCTGCGTCTCATACGCAATCACCAGCGGACCTACCTTGCCATCAAACTTGTCCGTCACATCTCCACAGAAAGTTAAGGACTGATCAAGCAGCAAGGGTGCCCCATAGGGCTGCACTCGGATTACCGTGGCTTTCCCTTCGAGCACTTGGCCGTCCACGGGAAGCCCGAGTATATACGAGTATGGGTTGAGAAGGTCTTGGGGCAAGCCAAGAGAGTCGGTCCTGTTGGCGACGGAGCCGTGGGCTTGGGAAGACCATAGAGCAAGAATCGCCAACGTGAGCAAGATCCAAAGGTACCAGATGAGCTTCATTATGTCCTCCCTGTGAGTACAAACCAAATGTCGCGCCAATGCCAAAAATCACTGCCGAGACTAATGTGTAGCATACGCACCTGCAGAACTCTGTTCTTCATAGGCAGTCTACTCCTCCATAAACCAATTCAGCGAGTATTTGAAACCAAGACCAGCAACGATAGTTCCCATGCCGTACCAAAACATCCCTGCGGCTTGCCCAAGGAACATGGACCAGCCGAGGGTGACTATGAAGAAAAACAGCAATGTCCACACCAGCAGGAGGGTGACGCCTTTAAGTACTAACATTTGTCACCTCTGAAACTGCTGCAGGTACCACCTCGGCAGCTTTGAATTTGCTGACTGTAACAGAACATACCTTTTTACACTGAGTACATCGCCATGTCCCCAAAGTCATAGGCGGGGCACCCTTGACCTTCGATGCCCTCGTGCACGGCGGCTTCGTTGCTGGGGCACTACAGCAAACCGACGTGTATGTGTTCACTGGACCTAGGGGTTTCACGGGTTTTACGAACTTCTTCCCTCGGGATTTCCCTGCGTACTTTGACTTTCCCTTGGGGCGCGTAGAGGTGCCATTCGAATTCTGAGGATTCCTCGGGTGGTTCATGTTGTTTGGCATACACGGTT
This sequence comes from uncultured Occallatibacter sp., assembly GCA_964630985.1. Classification (GTDB taxonomy): domain Bacteria; phylum Acidobacteriota; class Terriglobia; order Terriglobales; family Acidobacteriaceae; genus Telmatobacter. The sequence continues at coordinate 8 of CAZVYV010000813.1, read as the reverse complement.
AACTCCTT
>CAZVYV010000812.1:0-1526 GCA_964630985.1 uncultured Occallatibacter sp. | reverse complement strand
GCGCCGCCGACGAGGTTCACCGGGTTGGTGCCGGAGTCGTCCGCGATCACTCTGTCGTTCTGGTCGATGCAGTAGCTGACCATGCTCGAATCGGTCAGCACCGGGATGATGCTGTTGAATCCGTCGATAATCATCATCGAGGGCTTGTTCGGCGACAACGCTTTCAGGTTGTTGATGCATATCGACTGCGTGTTCGACGCGGAGTCGATCTCGAAGATGGAGCCGTAGCTGCCTGTGGTCGGCGAGCCGGTGATCGTGGTCGTAGTGACGATAGTCGTCGGGGTGGTCGAGGCGATGACGTAGGATGCGGTGCCGAGGACGACGTTGCCGGTCCAGTTGGCCTGCGGGGCCGCGCCGCTGGTGATCGTGAACGTGGTCCCGGATGCGGTGCCCACGAAATTCGCCGAGCAGCAATGATCCGCCGTTTCCACCCGCTCGTTGGTCGCGCCGACGTGCAGGTCGAGGCTGTAGCGAGCGTTCGAGAGGCTGCTGGGCGATCCGGTGAAGGTCAGGGTAGTGCCGGAGGGGCACGTGGCGACGGGATACGGAATGTTCTCGACGTAGATCGTCCCCGTGCAGCTTGCTGCCCAATCGTCGCCGGAAACGTAGGTCAAGGTGCTCGTCGGCGAGCCGGTGGTAATGTTGGCCGTCCCGAGGATCGTCTTGGTGCCGAATATCACCGCCGACCGCGAGGTCTCCTCCGTATGCATCTTGCCTGTGAATTCCGTGCAGCAGCCGTTGATCTCGATTACGTGGTTCAGCGGAACCTCTGTGGTCAGCGCGGTGCATTCAATGGCGTTGGCGGTGACGTTTGATACCGACTTCGGTCCCGGTCCTCCGGCGGGGTAGTTCATGCGCAGTACGACGGAGCCGACCGTGCAGGCCCCAGTAACGCCGCCCGGAGGCGTGTTTGCGCCGAGGTTCAGGCCATCGAACCGCGAGTTGTCGGAATCGCCGTTCGACCCCGATCCCTGGAAGGTGCCGAGGTCGAAATCGACGCCGTTGTTCTGGCAGTTGCGGGCGGTGATGTTCGTCGCGCCGCCGTTCTCCTGCGTGGCGTAGTCCATATAGCCGCGGGCGCCTTGGACGTAGGCGCAATCAATGGTCAGGCTCTCGTCCCGCGTGGTGGTGCCCGAGCCGGTGTAGGCGAAGTTCTGGACGTTTGATACCACCGCGTACACGGGAGTGTCGAACGGGAACGATCCGGTGCAGGGCGATATGGACGAGGATGGGCAGGCGACGATCGCTGTCCCTTGCGTACCGTCTTCGTTGCTTCGGGATTCGCCTGTGCCGACGACGTTCACCTTCGGCGGCTTCACCCATGCGGCGGTGGTGAAGAAGGCCACGGGGACGGTCAGGTTGAGCGTGCCGGGGATGTAGGCGGACGGGGTAATCCCGGCCCACGGGTTGCTGTTGCACACAAGCTTGCCGGGAATGTCCCAGATCACGGTGGAGCCAGGCGTCATCGTCTTCCATATATTGTTGAGGACGACGCAGTAGTCGCCGCCGTAGGCTACGGGCGTCGT
>CAZVYV010000811.1:0-1527 GCA_964630985.1 uncultured Occallatibacter sp. | reverse complement strand
TCGGGAACAATTCGAATGCGCCGTTCCCCAATGGAATTCCGGCGATCCAGGTGCCGGCGAACCAGCCCGATGTCACGGTAGCGACAACGGTGTATCAGTCGTACTTTACTTCGGGACCGATACCTGCCTACGCGCCGGTGGAGGGAACGAGCAACTCGAACGGAGACCGGCACGTGCTGGTGTACCTCGAGCCGGGCAATGGAAGCGATCCGGCGCTCTACGAGATGTGGCAGGGAATTTATCTGGACGGACCGTGGACCGATTCCTCGAACGCGGAGTGGCCGAATGTTGCGACAGATGCGCTGACGGCCCAGGGACAGGGGACATCGGATGCGGCGGGATTGCCGGTCGGCCCGCTGCTGGCGAATGCCGACGAGGTGATCGGAACGGGCACGCCGACGGCGCCGAATGGAACCGTAAAACATCCCATTCGATTCACGCTCAATCACATGTTGAATTACTGGGTGTGGCCAGCCACGCAAACGGCGGGTGTGGGAAGTTGCGACAACAGCGCCGGCGCGCCAATTTCCACGGAGTCAGAGATTTCGCAGTCAACACCGCCATCAAGCTGCACGATGAGCGGGGCGGCCGGCGAGATTTACCGGTTGAAGGCGTCAGTAACGACGCCGACATGCGCAGCGACGAGCCCGCAGGCGGCCATCATTATTACTGGGTTCCGGAATTATGGAATCATCCTGGCGGACAACGGAGACAGCGGCGGCCTGATCGGAACACCGGATGCGCGCTGGAACGACGCGGACCTCTCGTGCCTGACCAGTTTGATTCTGTCGGACTTTGAGCCGGTAAACGTGTCGAGCCTGATGGTGACGAACGACAGCGGGGCGACGAGCCACTAGGCTTGCCGCTGGCCATTGCCGATGCGAGATGGTTTTCCGCTCAGTGCGCGGGGGGAACGTAATCGGCAGGCAGGGCTGAGCCTGAACCGAAGAAAAACTCCTCCATTTGGTCGACGAGAAACTGCTGCGCTTGCGGCAGCCAAGGCTGAAGGCGGTACTCGTTCAGCAGCATTTTCTGGCGGGCGAGCCACTCGTCCCAGGCCGCTTTGGAGACGTTCTTATAGATTTTCTGGCCAAACTCCGAGTCGAAGGGCGGCTCGTCGAGGCCCTCCATTTCCTTCTTGTTGCGAACGCAAAAGACCATGTGCGCCATTCAAATCGCTCCCAGATGACATTGTAATTGGACGGCGAGAGGGCGCTGGCTTGCGGCGATTGGCTTTCGCTGGCCGCGGCCGGTAATCGGGCTTCCCGCTGCGCATCGCTGCCTGAGCAAATCTGACCAGACCGGACCCATCGGTTCAGACCAGAATCGTATTGGCGCTTGGTCTGCCTCTCTCCCGGAAGCAATCGAATTTCGAGAGAGCTCGGAGCGAGCGGCCTGGTCCCAAAGGAGCTTTCATGTCCGATGCGAATGTGTCCGGCGACCATGTGACTGGCCTCTCTGACAACGCCGCCGGCGGTCTTTCCTACATCACGATCATCCCGGCAATTGTGTTCCTGATCCTTGAGC
>CAZVYV010000810.1:0-1529 GCA_964630985.1 uncultured Occallatibacter sp. | reverse complement strand
CGCGGACCCGGCGAGCGTGTTCTTCGCGCCCAATCTTACCGAATCCGCTAGGCTTGGGTTTCTTCGTCATGCCGCTTTCTTTTCCGACTTCACTTCAATAAACTTCACGCCCGCCCACCCGGATTCCTGATAGGCTTGCCGAGCTTCACCGCTGAGATTCACGGCCAGGGATTTGCCCTTGAACTTCTCAAAAACTTCCAAGGGAATCGCATAGCCCTGATCCAGACGGCCCTTGACGCGAACCACGGCCGCAATCGCAACCGGAAGATCATTCGCCTTCGCGTAATCCTCAACCAGTCCGAGACGCCGTTCACTCACCCCGATGGATTCAAACCGATGATCCGCCCCGCCTTCCCGGTTCCGTTCGGCATACGCCACCGCGTGCTTCTTGCCAAACAGATTCGCCGTGAACACATGCGGCTGTTCTTCGACTGACTTGATCTCGACTTCACGCTCCAGTTCCGGCAACGGAATATCCGGGCGCGAAACTTTCTCGGCAGACGCTTTCTTGGCTTTCGGTGCCTTTGCAGCCTTTGGCGTCTTCTCCGCTTTCGGAGCCTTCGGCGTCTTGGCCTTCTTTTCTTTTTTCTCTTTCACTGGTGCTTCCTCCTCGAATACATCCGTGTTGAATTCCGTGCTCTTCCCGCCACGCAATACGTTCTCCAAGACGATATCGGCGCGGCCCTCTACGTCAGGATTGGCGAGCTTCGCCGCATGACGCCGGAAAAGCTCTTTCGCCTTTGCAATCGTTGTGTTTTTCGTTTCCTGAATCTTTCCACAGGCAACAAGGTCGGATTCCGTCAATTCGATGGGCATACTGTGTCCTCACTTTTTCAGGAATTCCCGTACCGCCATCACGATGAACTCAGCCAGGGTTTGATTCCGCTTGACCATTTCCAACTTGATCCGTCTCAGAATGGCGCTAGGGAAATTCCGTATTTGGAGTGTTTTGTTCAACGGGACCACTGTATTACTGGTATTGCGCCTTGTCAACTACCTTTTTGGTCCTTGAACTCCGTGAACTCCTTGCGGATGCTTTCGGGATTGCCTTTGAAAAAACACATAACGTACTGGTGCGCCGATCCCGCTTTGCGACCACGCGAGAATTGGCGGTTGATACGCAGCGGTAGGGAACCAATTGGCGTGAGTAGGACGAAATCATTGTAGTGTCTAAAACCAGCTTCTAACATCGCGCTTTCCGTCGGCACACGCATATCCCGCAGGAAACCTTCATCATCTCGGATGTTTCCGACTACCACGACAGCGAATCGTTGCTCTTTCAGGCGCAGCGCAGCCTTCCGCATGATGGTCTGATATTTCATGCAGAACTCAGTCCAGTTATCTAGTGTGCTCAGGTCGGCGGATAGATCGCTATATCGTTCAAGATTCCAATACGGCGGACAAGTGAAAAGAAGGTCGTATCCATCACCGCACAATTCCTCAACCTTCGCGGCATCTCCGCAAATCCAATGCGGCTTAGGATCGCAGGGAATCGCGAGAGACTGCTTGACGTTCGCTTCTACCTGTTC
>CAZVYV010000809.1:0-1530 GCA_964630985.1 uncultured Occallatibacter sp. | reverse complement strand
GATCCCGACGCGCCCATCTTCGAAGTGGCCGACTACGGAATCGTTGGCGATTTGTTTGAAGTGGTTCCGGCGCTGACGGAAGCGGTGAAGGCGGCCAAAGAATAGGCGGCCGCAACGAGCCGCAAGCCGCGTCCGCCGAAACGCGAAATCGCGAAAGAATCGCTTCCATTTTGTGCGCTAAACAATGGCATCGCCGATGTGTTATGGTTCCATTCTTGTCGCGCCTTCACCTGTGCACGGAGTGAATTTCAATGCTTTTTCCTGAAACATATCCGGCAGCGCTCGCCCTCACGGTCCTGACCATGATTTGCTGGGGATCGTGGGCCAACACACTCAAGCTCTGCCCCGGCTACCGCTTTCAACTTTTCTATTGGGATTACGTCTTAGGAATGGCGGCAGGCGCCATCTTCTGGGGTCTCACAGCGGGCAGCATCGGAAGCGCCGGAACGCCGTTCCTCGCCGACCTACGGCAGACAGCCACCGGACCAATGCTCTACGCGATTGCGGGCGGCGCAATCTTCAACGTGGCGAATCTGCTGCTGGTGGCGGCGATCGATGTGGCCGGATTGGCAGTCGCCTTCCCTGTCGGAATCGGGCTTGCACTGGTGATCGGAGCGATCTCGAATTACGTTCTAAAGCCAGTGGGCAATCCACTGCTGCTGTTTGGCGGCGTCGCGCTGGTGGTAGTGGCCATCGTGCTGGACGCGGCGGCGTATCGCAAGCGCGAAGCCACGGCCAAAGCAACAACAGGCCGCGGCATTTTTATCAGCCTGGCTTGCGGCGTGCTGATGGGTTGCTTTTATCCGTTCGTAGCGCACGCGTTGAACGGCGAACCGGGCAAGGCTGCTCCCGGGCCCTATGCCGTGACGATGTTTTTTATGATCGGCGTGCTGGTTTCCGCGGCGCCTGCAAACTGGCTGTTGATGAAGAAACCGCTGGACGGAAAAGAACCTGTGGATGGCGCCGGTTACTGGCGCGCGCCTCTCGGCTGGCATATGGCTGGAGCGCTGGGCGGAGCCATCTGGTGCACGGGCGGCGTGGCGAATTTTCTCGCGTCAGGAGCGCATTTGGTAGGGCCTGCGGTTTCTTATAGCATTGGTCAGGGCGCAACCATGGTGTCTGCGTGCTGGGGGGTTTTTGTGTGGCACGAGTTTGCCGACGCTCCGCGGCAGGCCAAGACATTTCTCGTTCTGATGTTCATCTTCTTCTTAGCGGGCCTCGGCGCGGTTGCGCTGGCTCCGCTGTATTGAGATTCGGTCATGAGTGACTCGCGCAAACCGATCGTAATCGTCGGCAGCATCACCATGGACCTGGTCACCCGCACGCCGCGCATTCCTGCGATTGGGCAGACGCTTATCGGGACAGGCTTTGAAACAAATCAGGGCGGCAAAGGAGCCAATCAAGCCGTCGCAGCCGCGCGGCTTGGTTATCCGGCAGCGATGGTGGCCAAGGTGGGCGACGATGCATACGGGCCCGAGCTGATCGCGAGTCTCGAACGCGCGGGCGTCGATACCGGGGCCATGGAGCATG
>CAZVYV010000808.1:0-1531 GCA_964630985.1 uncultured Occallatibacter sp. | reverse complement strand
TCGACGATCAGACGGCTCACAGTGTGCAGATTCCCATACTCCACGAGCGCCCGCGCTGTCACGGCCCCCCGCCCCGGCTCGGAACTCGGAAACTCCGCCATCACTGCGCTCAGTCCCTCGGCATCCCGCAGAAGTCCAGCCCTGTTCCACATCGCTTGCTGCAGTTCACGCAGCGGCTTCGAGAAGTCCCTCGGCTCATAGGCAGGCACGCGCTCCCCGGCTGCCTCACTCTGTCCCCCATACTCTGTAACCTGTAACCCGTAACCTGCAACCTCTACCATGTCCCCTGCACCCTGCACCCTGTACCCTGAGCCCCGCATCGCCTCCGCCGCCCGCGCCCCAAACACCAGCCCCTCCAGCAGCGAATTACTCGCCAGCCGATTCGCCCCGTGAACCCCCGTGCAAGCCGCCTCTCCCGCCGCATACAGTCTCTTCAGCGACGTTTTCCCATGCACATCCGTCCTCACCCCGCCCATCAGATAATGCGCCGCCGGCCGCACAGGGATCAGATCGCGCCGCAGATCCAGGCCATGCTCGGCCAGAAACTGTGATATCCCCGGAAACCGCTTAGCGGGATCGACCCTCGTCACATGCCGCATATCGAGATACACCGGCAGCGCCTCGCCACCCGCGCCCATACCCTCGCGCGTGATCGCCCGCGCCACCACATCCCGCGGAGCCAGCTCCAGCAAGGGATGGTACCGCTCCATAAATCGCTCGCCCCGCGCATTGCGCAGCCACGCGCCCTCCCCGCGCAGCGCCTCCGACAGCAGGAACCGCGGCACTCCAGGCAAGCTCAGCGCCGTCGGATGAAACTGGTAGAACTCCATGTCGGCGATCTCCGCCCCAGCGCGCCACGCCATGGCGATCCCATCGCCCGTCGCTACCGCCGGATTCGTCGTATCGCTGTACACCTGCCCCGCGCCCCCGCTCGCCAGCAGCACCGCCCGCGCCCGCACCTGGCTCACCTCGCCCTCCCGGCTCAGCAAAACAGCGCCGTCAACCTCTCCGCCTTCCACGATCAAATCCAAAGTCGTCGTCCATTCCATCAGCGTGATCTTCGGCATCGACCGCGCATGCCGCAGCAGCGAGCGCCCAATCTCCGCGCCGGTCGCGTCCCCGTGGGCATGCAGAATGCGGTTGCGGCTGTGCGCTCCCTCGCGCGTCAGCATCAGCTGCCCGCCCTCGCGATCGAAATCCGTGCCCCACCGCAGCAGCTCCTCCACGCGCACAGGCCCCTCCTCCACCAGCACCCGCGCCGCCTCCCGATTCACCAGCCCATCGCCGGCGTTGACCGTGTCCTCCAGATGCAGAGCGACGTCTTCCTCGCCGCTCATCGCGACCGCGATTCCGCCCTGCGCATAATTCGTGTTCGATTCGCCCAGCGCCTCCTTCGTCACCACCAGCACGCGAGCCCCATCGCCCGCCAGGCCGATCGCCGCCCGCAGTCCCGCGATTCCCGCGCCCACGATCACGAAGTCCGTTTCCTCGAACTCAGGCATAAACCTTCAGGCTATAGGATTTTCAAAAC
>CAZVYV010000807.1:0-1534 GCA_964630985.1 uncultured Occallatibacter sp. | reverse complement strand
GCGCGCTGGTGACGGCCACCCACACGGGGTCGCCGTTGGCCAACGTCACATCAGGGAAAGGAATCAGAACCGGGTTCGTCGCGCTCGGCGTCGATCCGTTGTTCCCGGTGACGGTCACCGTCAAAATATTGGAGCCGACACTGGCCGTAAGCGACAGGTTGACCGGAGCGTCGAAGCCGTAGGGAGGATTCGTCGTCGCCACGCCGAGCGTCGACCCGGCGCCGCCGAGGACAAGTCCCCAGGCCGCCGCTGTTACCGTGCCGGAGCCGGCGAGGGAGTTGCAGCCGAACCCCGTCCCGTTCGTCCACGTGAGCGCGTTCGTGCAGCTCGCGCCGCCATTGATCGTCAGCGCCTGGACCGCGCCGGCCGTCGTCGTTCCGAGCAGCACATTGGCGCTCTGGTTGGCGAGCACCGTGAGCGGGATCGCGTTCGTCCCGGTCACGGTCCCCGTCAGCGCCGGGCTCGCGATCGACGGCGACGTGGCGAGCACAACGCCGCCGCCCGATCCGGTCGTGCCGTTGCTCAGGTTCGACGCCGCGAGCTGCCCGACCGTGATCGCCGCGCCGGCCGAGGCCTGCTGGAGCACCTGCGAGGTGCCGCCCGTCGCCGAGAAGTTCGTCGTGCCCGCCGGCCAGGTGATCGCGCTCCCCGTCCCGCAGGTCGCGGCGCACTTCTGCACCAGGCTGCCCGACGTCGCGCCGTACATCAGCAGCGCGCCGCCGGTGACCGTCGAGACGCCGAGGTCGAGCTGCCCCGGCGTAGCCGAGTCCCACCGCCCGACCTCGGCGTCACTCACCCCGAAGATGATCGGGCTGGCGCCCGCCGCGTCGATGACGACGCCGGCCGTGCTGGAGTTGCCGCGCACATAGGCGCGGTTCTGCACCAGCGGGACAGTCGTGTAGCCGGTCCCCGCGAATCCGAACCGCGCGATGCCGGCCCCGTTGCTGGCGAGGAACACCGCCTCCGCCGCCGTCCCGTTATTGCTGTTGGTGATACTCCAGGACACCACTCCATTCGGGGCGGTCGTCAGCGATTGGTTGGCCGTGAAGATGTTCGCGATTCCGAGCAGCGCGACGGTGTCGGTCGTGACGCTCGGGAAGTTGTAGGTCGCCGCCGTCGACCCGAAGGCGAGCGTCGCCGCCCCGGCCCCGGTCGTGGTCAGCGCCGCAGCCGTGGTGAGCGCGCCGCCAAGCGAGACCAGCGGCGTCGGCGACACCGCGTTGATCAGCATCCCGCACGTGTTGGCATCGAAGCGCCACGCCGTGTTGGCGAGGTCATAGACGAGGACCACCTCTCGCCCCGCCGGAACCTGAGCGCACGTGGCGTTGATCGTCGTCCCGGCGCCGGCGGTCAGCGTGAGCGTGGCCGTGGCGTCGATGTTCCCGACCGCGAGCCGAGAGCCGTTCACCAGCCCGACGGTCGAGGCCGCCGGCAGCGTATCCGACATCGCGGACCCGCCATTGGACCGCCGGTACTTGCTGAACAGCGAGTAGCTGGTGACCGACGCGCCGGTCACGGTCTGCACCGGCAGCAC
>CAZVYV010000806.1:0-1536 GCA_964630985.1 uncultured Occallatibacter sp. | reverse complement strand
TTGTGCTGCTGCATGTAACCTAGCGCAACCAGTTCGCGGCATATCGGTTCATCGCCTGCGCCGGCACAGAAGTGGTTGCGGTGATACGGGAAGTGGTCGGGGTGTGCCGGTACTGTCGGATGCGCAGTCTTGCCGTACTGATCGCATCCAAGGGCGTGCTGGATGATTTCTAGTTGGCGTGGGGTCACTATTTCCCTATCCGATCCCGCAGTTCTGCCACTGCGAAGCCGATGAGTGCAATTGAGATGATGGCGAGTGCAATGATGCCGGAGCGGGTCATGCTGGCACGATTCCATCCGGTACGTCAAAGAATCCCAGCATCCCTTTGTAGGGAATGGGCCTTTCCAGCGCAACAGGATTGGCCAGCACAAACCCGTACTTGCCAAAGAACCAAGGTGAATCACTTTCCTGTACGCAGTCGATGATGTCAACCGTGCCAACAATGCATCCGCCGAAAGGCCTGAACATTTTCATCATCTCAGGATCAGGATCATCTAGATTGAAAATTCTTTGAATGGTCCGCAAATCCTGCATGATCTCCAACTCGTTGAACCACTTTCCCGCATGTAGATAGATACGCCCACGGAAGTTAGTTGACCAGTCGCGGTTCTCGATGTTTTTACCCCCGTCGAGGATTGCCAACCACCACGGCGCTCTGACGCTCAATGCTTTCATGTCGTTCCTTTCCTTACTCAGTGATACTGCTGCACACGCAACGGGTTGTGATAACCAGCAGGCAAATACGGCTGCAAATCCTTCTTGACATAATGCTTGACGCCTAATTGCGTGCAGAGTTCAATCATGCGCTCAGTGTATGCCCGCCAGTCCGTTGTCCTGGTTATCGGCAGGTAGTTGACGCGCCCGATCTTGAAAAGGTCCACAAAACTATGCGTCTCGCGGATGATCTGTAGGCTAGATTCAACGTCAAGAGTCGGCTCCAGGCTTACCCAGGTAAAGATCCCGCTTGCGTGAAAGAAACTGAGTGCGTCGATTCGGTCTGACGGCAATGCCGCGCCGCGCTCCCATCTCAGCGAGAACGCAGAATCGAGACTGGTTAGAGTGCTGGCAAAAGCATCTCTGTCTGGCCTATAGAGGTCCAGATCAGCTACCGCGCGCGTTCCACCTTTGGTCAGCACGCAGAACCCCAAGCCATGTTCCCGCAGAATTTCAATCGTTGGCCTGGTCAGCGAACGGTCAAACGGCGAGTAAACGTCGGTTGTGAAACTGAGCATGACCTGTTCACGGATTCCGGCCGCCTGATACTTCCGCGCATCTTTGCGCAGATTGTCAAGGAATCCAGGACGGGCTACGGCTCCATGATCGAACTCCGCGCGGTCCATCCGCAGAACAGCGGGAACGTAGCAGTAAGCGCAAGCATGTCCGCAGCCACGGTAAGGGTTGGCGGCTAGCGGCGCGTACTCGCCAGCTTGCCCGGCAGGCGCATAGATGTAAGAGCACCCTTTGATCGCTACCGGATTTGCCTCCGAAATGGTTACCAGTTCATCCATACCGTTCCTTTCCAATCGTTAATGCGCG
>CAZVYV010000805.1:0-1541 GCA_964630985.1 uncultured Occallatibacter sp. | reverse complement strand
TTATGCGAGTTGACGTTGTCTGGCGAGCCGACGAGTATCGGCCTGCTGTTGTAGCAGGTCGACTGTCTTCAAAAAGGTCGGGTCGTTCTGGGCCCGACGCTTGTATTCGTCGCCTGACATCTTATCAACTTCGGCCAGGGTCAGAGAGCGTTCGCTCACGGGTGCTGCTCCGTTGGATGAAGACACTCGGTCATTCAATCCTGAGGGCGTCTGACGTCTGGCGTTTTGTACCGACTGAGCTTCGCTAGTAATCCGACTAGCTGCTTCAGCGGGGGCCTGCGCTTTCGGCCCCGATTCCACTGGTGCTATCGCTGCAGGAGCAACAACAACACTAGCCTGTGACGGTTGGACAACCGTAGCGGGAAGCTGCAATGCGGCAGTTCTCGCAAAGGCGATTTCAAAATTATCCGTGGTAGGTTCAAGATTTCTCTCGCCCATCCACTTAGTCAAGGTTTCACGATTGGCCTCGATGTTATTGAAGCCGTCGCCCACCCTGTCAAGGAACTCATCGAAACTACGGATCACCTGATTCTCAAGCAGCAGTCGCTGGCTTCGATTCAGCACGTCCGTTACGACTTCGGGCTTTGCCCCGAAGGTAGCTTCGGATAACATAACCTTAGCTTCTTCAAACTTCGCTGGATCATTCAAATCTTGTGTCAACTGGAACCGTTCCTCGGCAGTCAGTTGTTTCGGCTTAAGTCCACCAAAGGATTCTGGAATACGCTTCGCCGATGTAGGAACATCCTGGTCAGGCGTGAGCCCTAAACGGGCATCACGAGAGAGCTTCCGCATCTGGCGTAAGATCTGGTTATTCTGCTCGGTAAACTTCTGCACAAGTTCTTCATTTGTCTTATATGTAAGAACCTGCTTGCCTCCGAGCGGTCGTCCACTCTCATCAGTCGGTTGCCACTCATACCGCTGTTCCGCCAGTACTGCGGGAACCGCTGGGACAGCAGCGATGGGTTCAGATTCGGGTGATAACACCACTCCTGGGGGAGTCACCGTCTCCACCGTCGTCGGAGGAACCATCGGTAGCCCCGTCTCTGGATCGAGCACTTCAACAGGCTTCAACAAGCCGTCAACCATCTCTTTGAATTCAGGATCGTTCATCCTTGCGGCGTATTCGCTCGCCGACAGAGCGTCGATCTCTGACATCGTGTACTTTTTCATTGCTCCTCCTAGTTAAAATGCATCCTGCCCCTCAAACTCGGGCGGATAGTACGGTCGTTCTGGATCTTGAATCGTGCCGATGGTCGATACTTCGCTATTCGCCAGCGTAATCTCTTCCTTGATTCGCTGGAGAATTCCCGCATAGAACATACCCGCCGCTTTCGCCAAACTATGGTTGGCTAACACTTCCACTGAACTAGAAACTTCGGTGTTAATCAACTTCTGATTCAACAACCGGAGTTCATCCTCCATAATTCTCTGGAGAATCACAAACCCTTCGGTGTGAATGTAACCCGCCACAACCATTCGCTGGCGTTGATCAAGAACATTCAGCGGCTTAAGTCCATCCTTTGCAAGATCGAACGGTTCCT
>CAZVYV010000804.1:0-1541 GCA_964630985.1 uncultured Occallatibacter sp. | reverse complement strand
ACCGCCGCAGGCCGTCGTGGGTGCACGAGGAGGCGCGCAAGGCGGGTTGGCTCGACCCGGGGCCGGAACCTTCACCAGCGGGCATCATCGTGCCCCCACGCTTCCTGGATTTCGACCGGGACGGCAACGCGCGGCCGACGTGCACGAACGCCGGCGTCGCGATCGCGGCGCTCGGCGTGTGCTGCCGCAAGGACACGTTCCACGAGAAGATGCTGGTGGGCGGTCATTCCATCCAACAGTGGACGGGGGATCTCAGCGACGACGTGGTGCAGGTGCTTCGGCGCCTCATCAGGCGACAGTTCGGTTTCGACCCGGGCGAGCGCAATACGCGCGATGCAGCGGTGCAGCTCTGCCTCGAGAACCAGTTCAACCCGGTGGTCGAGTACCTGGCGGGGTTGCGGTGGGACGGCGCGCCGCGGCTCGACACGTGGACGGTGCGCTATCTCGGGTGCTGTGATTCGGCGCTCACGCGCGAGATCGGCCGGCTCACGCTGGTGGCGGCGGTGCGCCGCGCGCGATACCCGGGGACGAAGTTCGATCAAATAATCGTGATGGAGGGAGTCGAGGGGACGGGCAAGAGCACCGCGGTGCGCATCCTCGCGGGCGAGGAGAACTTTTCGGATCAACACATCCTGGGCGCCAGCGACCGCGAGCAGCAGGAGGCGAGCGTGGGGGTGTGGATCCACGAGATAGCCGAGCTCACGGGGATGCGGCGTACCGACGTGGAGCGCGTGAAGCAGTTCGCATCGCGCACCGAGGACCGCGCCAGGCCGGCCTATGGGCGCCTGCGCGTGGACATGAAGCGGCGCGGGGTCTTCATCGCCACCACGAACGAGGAAGTCTACCTCAAGAGTGAGACGGGAAACCGGCGCTTCTGGCCGCTGCGCACCGGGCGGATCGATCTAGCGAGCCTCGCGCGCGACAGGGACCAGCTGTGGGCGGAAGCCGCGCGCGCGGAGGAGAGCGGCGCGTCGATCGTCCTGGGCGAGCACCTGCGCGCGATGGCGGCGGACGAGCAGGAGGCGCGGCTCGAGGAAGGCGACGCCTGGGCGGAACGAATCAGCACGCACGTGGGCCAGCTGACCGACACGAGCGTTACCGACGTGCTCACGGGCGGGCAGATAAGCATGGAGCCCGGGAGGATTACACAGCGGGAACAGAATCGCGCGGCGCGCATACTGACGAGGCTCGGATTTATCCGGTATCGGAAGCGCGTAGCGAACCAGCTTGTATGGCGATACAAGCGGGAATAGTGGGAACTGGGCACTAAAGTGGGATCAAAGTTATCATTGTGCCACAGCGCTTGTTCCTACTGTTCCCACTGTTCCCAGTAGTGACAGACATGGTAAGGAAAACAAGGGAGGGAGGATATGTAAATTATAATAACAGGGAAAGACGAAACACGGAATCATATATTGTAGGGATGATAGTGGGAACATGGGAACAGTGGGTACATCGTTGATAATAAAGGAGAAAAACTGGGAACACGGGTGGGAACATGTGCCCACTTGACAACCCCTAAGTGGAGTGCCTACATTGCG
>CAZVYV010000803.1:0-1543 GCA_964630985.1 uncultured Occallatibacter sp. | reverse complement strand
CGGGGCCGCCCGATCCGCTCGTGTTCGAGCAGTTCGAAGGCATGAACACGGCGACTTTGCGCCCGGGGGTCGACGACAAGCAGGCCGCGTGGTTCGACGGGTTCATGCCGCTTGCTGCCCGCAATCTCCGCACCATGTACGGCATCGGACCGGCGTTGTTCATGCCGTCCGACGGCAGCCTGATAGCGTTCTTCGATTTCTTTAACATCGGCGCGGTGCCTTACGCGCTCGTAGTGACGTCGAACGGGGCGCTCTATGCGGTCAACACCAGCACTGGGACGGCCACTCGGATAGCGGCGGCCGGCACGATCACCAACCCTTCGCGCACGGCGGTAGGCATCTCGCAATATGGTAGCCAGTACCTGCTGATCGTGGCGCAGCAGACCAATGGGTATTTTATCTGGGACGGGACGACGTTTTATCCTCCGGGGGCGTCGTTTGCGGGTGGCACGGTGCCGACCGGCATCAGCGGCACGGCGATCGAGACGTATTCGGGGCGGGTGTGGATCGCCAATGGACCGACGATCACTTTCAGCGTGCCGGGCTCGGTGAGCGACTTCACGACCGGTGATGGCGGCGGCAGTTTCAGCTCGTCGGACAGCTTCTTGCGGGTGCAGTTCACGCAACTGAAGCAGACCAACGGCTTTCTCTATCTGATCGGCGACAGTTCGATTAATTACATCTCGGGGGTTCAGACGTCGGGCAGTCCACCGGTGACGACGTTCACGAACCAGAATGCCGACCCTGAAGTGGGTACGGTGTGGCCGGCGACGGTCGATGTGTTCAACCGCAACATTGTGTTCGCCAATGCGTTCGGTGCGCATGTGAGCTACGGTGGCGCGGTGACCAAGATCAGCGAGGCGCTTGATGGTGTCTACAATACCGTCGCCAATTTCGGCAACATCTCGCCGAGTGCCGGCAAGGCGATCATCTTCGGCAAGAAATGCTGGATTCTCCTGCTGCCCATCGTCGACCCGGTGAGCGGGCAGCAGGTCAACAAGCTGCTGCTCACGCGCGACCCCGTCGGCAAAATCTGGTGGGCGGCGGTGCAGGACGTGCCGCTGATCTACATCCAGCACCAGGAGATCAACTCGGTGCTGACGGCTTACGGCACCGACGGTGTGTCGCTTTACCCGCTGTTCGCGCAGCCCTCGACTGCCATCCAGAAGGTCGCTCAGGCCAAATTGTGGGACAAGCCCGGCGGGTACCAATTGACGAAGTGGCTGGTGCGGCTGTGGGGCATCGTGCGCTATTACAGCCCGCTGTCGTCCACGATCAACGTGTCGCTCGACAACGAGACGACGTCGAACAGCCTGGCGGTGACGGCCTCGCCCAATGTCGCTACCTGGACAACGGCTTTAGGCGCGGTGTCGACGTGGACGACGGCTTTGGGCGCGGTATCGACGTGGCTTGCCGGCGGCGGCAGCGCGTACTCGGTGCTCGCGCCGGACGCGGTCGCGCAGGCGGGCGTACTGGTGGGCTTTACGATCACCACCAACGCGGCCGATATGGCTATTGTGTCGATGATGGTGCAGCCCACCAT
>CAZVYV010000802.1:0-1554 GCA_964630985.1 uncultured Occallatibacter sp. | reverse complement strand
ACCGGCCTCCTCTATCACGGCTGGGATGAATCGAAGCAGGAGCGCTGGGCCAACAAGCAAACCGGCAACTCCTCCCAGTTCTGGGCTCGTGGAATCGGCTGGTACATGATGGCCTTGGTCGACACGCTCGGCTACTATCCCGACGGCGACCCCGGCCGCAAGCAGCTCCTCGCCATCCTTCAGCGCGAAGCCGCCGCCGTCGTTCGTTATCAGGACCCCTCAACAGGTCTTTGGTATCAGGTCGTCAACAAACCCGGCGCCAAAGGCAACTACTTCGAGTCCTCCGCGGCCTGCATGTTTGTCTACGCCCTCGCTAAAGGCGTTCGCCGCGGCTATCTGCCTGAACACTACTTAACCAACGCCGACCGCGGCTATCACGGGATCCTCACCCACTTCATCACGACCGAATCCGGCGACATCTCGCTCTCCAGCACTGTCAAAGGCGCGGGCCTCGGAGGCGATCCTTACCGCGACGGCTCCTACGCCTACTACATCGGCGAAAAAATCGCCACCAACGATCCCAAAGGTGTGGGCGCGCTTCTTCTCGCCGCCTCGGAAATGGAAACCGCGCAAAATGCGAAGCTCGGCCGCGGTCGCACCGTCCTCGTCGACGGCTGGTTCAACTCGCAGCAACGCCCGGACGCCTTCGGCCAGCAGGTTTATTTCCACTACAAATGGAACACATGGGACGAGCCAGGCTACTCTCTCTTCGGCCACATCTTCCGCAACTACGGCGCCAACACTGCGGAACTCGACGCGGAGCCGACGGCCGTCAAGCTCAGCAACGCGCAAGTTTACCTCATCGTCTCGCCCGACAACCTCGACAAAAATCCCCATCCCCATTTCGCCAACGCCGACGACGCAACCCAGATCGCGCAGTGGGTCAAAGCCGGCGGCGTGCTCATGATCATGGAGAACGATACCTCCTACGCCGACCTCGATCACTTCAATGTCATCTCCGATGAATTCGGCATCCACTTCAACACCATCCTGCGCAAGCACGTTGTCGGCACCAACTGGGATCAAGGCAAGATCGCCATCGACGATACCGGCCCCATCTTCCACCACCCACACACCATTTACGTCAAGGATGTTTGCACCATCTCGGTCAGCGGTCCGGCCCACGCAGTGCTCGCCGAGGGCCCCGACACATTCATGGCAACAGCAAAATACGGCAAGGGAACCGTCTACGCCATGGTCGATCCCTGGCTCTATAACGAGTACACCGACGGCCGCAAGCTTCCGGCTGTCTATGACAATTTCGCTGCCGGCAACGAACTAGTCCGCTGGGTCCTCGAGCAAATTCCACACTAACCAAATCCGGCGCGGCCCCAAACTGATTGGAGCCGGGCTTTGCTTGACGATCCACACGATCGTCGATAACCGGAGAAACTCGAATGCATTCTGTCTCGACTCGTCTTCTCTTTGTTTCCCTTCCACTTCTCGTTGCGTCGGCACTAACGGCCCAGGACACCCGTACCGTAACCGAGCCTAAAATTCCTCCCGCCTGCGTCACCCTCCAGGGTGACGTCGCCGCCAATCACGGCGTCATCG
>CAZVYV010000801.1:0-1557 GCA_964630985.1 uncultured Occallatibacter sp. | reverse complement strand
TTGGCTCGGCGTAAAGCAGCGCCTGGCCGCACGGGATCACCAGAAGATTGCCGCGAATCACGTGTGAGCCCTGCTGATTCCACAGCGTGAGCTGGCCAGACAGTTGGGCGTTCTGGTCGATGCGTGCCTCGATCTGTTGCGGGCCATCGACGAGCCGCGTTTTGGGGAAATCGAAGACCACAGCTTTGCCGTAATTGGCGCCGTCGCTGCGGCCGGCTATCCAGCCAATCAGATTGTTGCGATTGATGGGAGTGAACGGCAAGATTTCAACGAACTCGAGGCCGCCCGATTCACCTGGCAACGTCATCAGCACAAAATTCGGTTGCATCTCCTGCGAGGATTGGTCGCCCTGGCTCGAGCCGATTTGCGTGGCCACGCTCCACTGGTCTTCGCGGTTGTAGAACACTTCGGGATCAGTCATGTGATAAAGGCCGTACATCTCGGCTTGTTTGCTCAGGAGCGTTTCCGGATAACGAATGTGCGCGCGCAACCACGCAGGCATTGTGGACGCATCCTTGAACAATCCCGGAAAGATGCCTCGCCACGCAGCCAGAATGGGATCTTCGTTGTCGAATACGTAGAAGGTGACTGTGCCGTCGTATGCGTCCACCACAGCCTTCACACTGTTGCGAATGTAGTTGACGGATTGGTTTTCCAGATTGACCGGCGCGGAATATGGATAGGTCGCGGAAGAAGTGAACGCATCAACGATCCAGGAAAGCCGGCCGTCCGCACCCACCACAATATATGGATCATGATCGAAAGTCAGGAATGGCGCCAGAGTTGAGACGCGCAGCATGACGTTGCGCCGCATCAGCAGGCGGCTGTCGGCCGTGATGTCGTCGCTGAATGGAACCTTGGTCAGGTCGCCGCGATCGAAAGCCAGCAGAGCGCGGCGCAGAAACCCGCCCATCTCAATACCGCCGGTGCCTTCATATGAGGAGAGATTGTTGCTCTGGCCCTGCGGGTAGTTGAACTCCTGCTGGTGCGTCTTTACGTAGACATCCGTGTCGGTGAGTTCGCCGAAGTAGATCTCCGGACGCGTCACCTGGATCCCCGGCACGGAGCTTTGCACCGGCATATTACTAAGGTAGAGAACCGGCAAGCCCTCCGACGAGAAGCCGTTCACCGGGTTCATCGTGATGCCGTAACCGTGGGTGTAGATGAGCTTGTCGTTGATCCAGTTGCGGCTGCTCTCGGGCAGCTTGTCGACGTTCAGCTCGCGCACCGCGAGCATCACCTGGCGCTGCGAGCCGTTGATCTGGTAGCGGTCAATGTCAATGTCGGGGAAATCGTAGTAGGTGCGAATCTCCTGCACCTGGCGAAGCGTGTCCTGCAGCGCACTCACGTCCCACAGGCGGATGTTGTCGAGCGTCGCCTGGTTGTGCTCCGGATCGACAGCGGCGACCGTGGTTTCCGCAGGAAACTCGCGCTGCGCAAAGCTATCAAGCCCGTATGCCTGCCGAGTCATGGCGATGTTGTTGGCGATGTAAGGCTTCTCTCGGTCGAGTTGGTTGGGCTTGACGATGAACGTGCTCACATACCATCCGGCAAGTC
>CAZVYV010000800.1:0-1564 GCA_964630985.1 uncultured Occallatibacter sp. | reverse complement strand
CCCTACTTCCATCCTCTCTATGCCGGGCAGATGCTGAAGCCGCCGCATCCGGTGGCGCGGGCGGCGTATGCGCTGGCGATGAAGCTCAATCCTAACAACCATGCGCTGGACGGCGGGCGAGCAAGCTCGGCGATGGAAGTTGAGGCGGTGAAGGAGATTGCCGGGATGTTCGGGTGGAAGGAATATTTGGGCCACCTGACGTCGAGTGGGACTTTCGCAAATCTTGAAGCGCTTTGGATGGCGGGCCAAGTTGCGCCGGGGCGGCGGATTGTGGGGTCGGAGCAGGCGCATTACACGCACCAGCGGATCAGCAGCGTGCTGAAGCTGGAATTCGCGAGCGTTGCGACGGATGAGCGCGGGCGAATGAATCTCGATGCGCTCGAAGACGAGTTGCGCAAGGGCGAGGTGGGCATGGTGGTGGCGACACTGGGCACGACGGCGATCGGAGCAGTGGATCCGCTGCATGAGATTCTGAAACTGAAGGAACGGTACGGATTCCGGGTGCATGTGGACGCGGCGTATGGCGGGTACTTTGGGCTAATTGCGGAGTCGCTCGATGAGCCGGCGCGAAGGGCGTTCGCGGCGATCGGGCAGGCGGATTCTATTGTGATCGATCCGCACAAGCATGGGCTGCAGCCGTATGGGTGCGGATGCGTGTTGTTTCGCGACCACCGCGTAGGGCGGTTTTATAAACATGACTCTCCCTACACATACTTCACGTCGCATGAACTTCATCTCGGCGAGATCAGCCTGGAGTGCTCGCGGGCAGGCGCGGCGGCTGTTGCGCTGTGGGCGACGCAAAGGCTGCTGCCGCTTGTTCCGGGCGGGGACTTTGCGCAGGGGTTGGCGAAGGGGCGGCGAGCGGCGGTGGAGTTGGACAGGAGACTGCGCAAGGATGAAAGGTTCGTAACTCTCGGTGACGCCGCTCCCAGGTCTCAGAAGCGAGACCCGGGGCACCCCCCTGAGCTGGACATTGTGGTGTGGGCATTACATGCAGCGGACATTCGGACGGCGTCTGAGCAGGCGCAGAAAGTGTTCGACGCATGCGCGGCGCGGGGGCTGCATCTGGCGCTCGTGCAACTGCCTGGAAATTGGTTTAGGGCTGCCAGCGGCGCGAAGAATGAAGCGGCCATGGTGACGTGCCTGCGCAGCGTGCTGATGAAGCCGGAACATGAGGCGTGGATTGGCGGGATCTGGGAGCGCTTGAGCGCAGCGTGCGAGGAGGTTTCGAGCGCGGATAAGGGCTGATGATGGGGATTGACCGGGGTCGGGAAGAAAACGTTATCATGGGCAGGGCCTCTCCTGTCGTTTTCGGTGGCCTGAAGGTCTAAGGGACTGAACGTAAGAGGGAGTTGGGGAAGATGCACGATCCAGCAGAATTTCGTTCCATGCACCAGACGCGCTTCGGCGCCGAGCCGGCGATTTTTGTTGCGCCAGGACGCGTCAATCTTATCGGCGAGCACACCGATTATGCCGAAGGATTCGTGATGCCGGCGGCGATCAACTTTGCCACGCTGGCGGGAATTTCGCCGCGGACGGATGGCAAGATCGTGGTCTATTCCGA
>CAZVYV010000799.1:0-1564 GCA_964630985.1 uncultured Occallatibacter sp. | reverse complement strand
TATGAACTACACGCAAAGCTTCAAAGCAGCCAGATCGGTAAGCACGCCGTTAATCTGCGTGCGCACCCCCGACCCGGCTTCCACGATCCGCAGTCTCAGCGTAGCCGCTGCCGAGCTTGCCAAAGCACTCAAAGAGGCAGAGCCAGCGGTTTTAACCCATGACGTTGCCAACGGCCTAAAGGCATTCAACGACGAAGGCAAGAAGGCCCTAGCCGCGCTTTTAGGTAACGGCGACCAAAAAACCACCATGCCACCACCGAACTTCCTGAAGCTGATTAACCGGCCTGCGGTTGTCAACGACAAAGGCGTAGCCAGTGGGCCGCTAGTCGATTCCCTAATCTTCATGGCGAACGGTCAGCGGTTTTGGAATGATCCCCTTGTAATGCAAGCGCTTTGGAACCTTCGAGACACGTACAAAGTCATGGGCGCAACGCTGGTCATCATGGCCACGTTTGGCGCTACACTGCCGCCAGAGCTTACCCAAGACGTGCTCATAATCGACGAGCCGTTACCAACCGACACCGAGCTTGAGGAGATCATTAAGAACTCTTTCAAGGACGCACAGAACTACCTTCCCAAGCTGAAGACACCGAAGGCCGAAACCGTCACGCGCGCGGCTTCGGCTCTGCGTGGCCTTGCGGCTTTCCCCTGCGAGCAACAAACGGCTATGAGCATTTCCGAAAGTGGCCTGAACATGGATGACCTCGTAGAGCGCAAGCGGGGAATAATCGAGCAGTCCCGCGGCTTGTCGATCATGCGGGAAACTGGCAAGTTTGCCGGCCTGGGAGGGCTGCAGAACGCGAAGACGTTCTTTACTAAGTTGTTTGAGGGACCATCCCGACCGGACGGTATCGTCTTCACCGACGAGATAGAGAAGTGCTTTGCCGGCTTCGGCACCGACACCAGCGGGACCACGACAAAGAGTGTCGGCACGTTGCTCAGCTACATGGAAAACCGTAAAGTACCCGGCTCGCTCTTTCTTGGGCCTGCAGGATCTGGCAAGACGGCATTCGCTCAGGCTCTCGGGAATGAGTTTGGTGTCCTGGCGATCAATGCCGACTTCTCAGCCATGGAAGCAATCCACGTTGGAGAAACCGGCGAGTACATCCGTGCGGCTCTGGCGATCGTCACGGCCATGTTCCGCCGTCCGCTCTTCGTGGCCACCTGTAACCGGTTTGGAGCTCTACCACCGGAGCTACGGCGCCGGTATTGGCTGCCGACTTTCTTCTTCGATCTTCCGACGCTGGAAGAGCGTAAACTGATTTGGCCGATCCAGATGGAAGCTTTCAAAGTGCCAGAACAACCGACACCAGCACAGGCCGAAGCGCACCATTGGACGGGCGCCGAGGTTCGGAATTGCTGCCGCAATGCTCACGACCTGAACGTCACACTATCGGAGGCCGCAGAGTTTATTGTCCCGGTTGCCGTCAGTGATGAGCAAGGCATCAAAGATTTGCGCGCCCAGGCCGCAGACAAGTTTATCAGCGCTGCCACCCCCGGACTGTATCGACACGACGGAGACGCAGTACAAACCACAACGAGCCGGCGAATTCGGTCAGTCAAG
>CAZVYV010000798.1:0-1570 GCA_964630985.1 uncultured Occallatibacter sp. | reverse complement strand
TTTGGGGTGATCAACCACTTGTAACGCCGAGGAATGTAGTAGTCTGCTAGTTCTCTCCAATGGACCCAGAAGCTGTACCTGTTCACCCTCAGACCGATCATCCGTCCTTCGCATTGTTTCCTCAATCGCTGATCAGCAGGACTGACGCGCTGATAGACAGCTTGGCTGGCCCCTGATTGTTCCATTAAGTTGCCCTAACTACAGCTTCGCCCCAGGCAGCGACTGCGGCTGTATACCAAGCAGCATGTGCTTCTTCTGGGGTTCGGTACCGACCTAAGTTCTTGCTAACCTGATTGATGGTGATACTTGCTCGATACTTTCTGGTTGCAGAACAATATGAGACACCTTTGAAACCTGTAGTGTTTGTAGACTTCAAACCTGAGTTGGCTACGTTCTGACCTTTGGACACATTTCTAAGATTAGAGAATTTATCATCAAGAGGATCACCATTGATATGATCAATAGTTTGCGGCCACTCACCAGTCTCCATAAACCAAACTAAACGAACTAATAAATAGGTAGTACCATCTACTGCAACATAACGATAACCGTTTGATGTGTCTACATAACCAGCTTCGCAACCAATAAGGTCTGGGCGTTGTCGATTAAACAGCCATATTAACTCTCCGTTTTCCGGATTGTATTTTAGGAGTTGTCTTACTTTTTCCTGAGTTAACATTAGATAATCCTTGATTCTGTTTCATAATGGCTGCGGCCATCAGAAGGTTGGATGGCGACGGTTGGCCGCCAAGAGTTTCAGGAAGATCATCTTGCTTAGTCTTTGGAACTATCATTGGCCGAGCAGAGTTTTTTGACCGGTGTTGGCCGGATTACCCCCGCCGAGAACGGTGGCGCCGTAGCCCTGGGCCTGAGAAGCCTGAGAGCGCTGGCGCTGCCCAGCAGCGGAGTTCGAGCCAAACATCGGCGGATTCGGTGGAGCCGGTGGGGCCTGTGGAACAGGCGGGGTCATGACGGTGGTGGAACCGAGGCTCATCAGAAAGAAATCCATTTGAAGGTACGACCAAAAATGGTCAGATAATTTTCCCAAAATCCTTGCGGATAGAGATGGTTGCCACAATTACGAATTACCCGATACCAGATCGGATATCGACCAGATTTAAGCCAATAAGGAGTTAATCGCCAAGGGAGTCTTATCATGCTACCATCCGCTCCGCTGAGAAAGGATCGTACTCAGACTCGACCTGAGATTTCGTATGAGGGCCTCCGGCGCCAAAGTGTGGTTGGACCGGGAAAGCAAAGGTCAAGGCAAGGGCGTCGCCGAGGTCGGGGGATTCAAGACCGCGTTTAGCCATATCGTCTTTCTTCTCAAGTTGGATCTCGTTGCGGAGGTTGAAGGTATACAGTGGGCCGACTAATTGTGCACGGAGTTCAGGGAGATTGGGGATAGCACCCGTGACGAGCCACTTCCGGAGACTGCCCCACATTTCAGCTCGTTTGTTGGCGTAGCGGACTCCGTCGTCTCCGACGGTAAAACCCGTGCCTTCCGCTTTGGAGCCAAAGTTAATATCGAAACAAGGTACATGAAGATTGCGTAGAACGTCAACCACAC
>CAZVYV010000797.1:0-1573 GCA_964630985.1 uncultured Occallatibacter sp. | reverse complement strand
TTGACCAGAATGAATCGCCGACGGGATGGGAAGTGCGTCTTCAGGAATCGCCCATTGTCACAAGCAGCGCACCCATGTGGCTGATTCAACTCGCTGAGATCGCAGGCGGCGAGCAACTGGACGACCACGGTGTACTACAGCCTACGCCTTCAAACGAGGACTCGACGCAACTGCGCCAGACTTTGCTGGGGCTAGACGGTAGCGATCCGGTGAGTCAGTTTGGAAAGTGGCTGGCTTCCGATCCGAGTTCAAGAGCGATTTCGCCGCTGGAACTGGCGAGCGGACATCATTAAGCGTTCCAAGCGGCGCAGGCGCAGACTTTTCTGTGCGAACGCACATCACGGCCGGCGCCGGGGCAGTTTGCATGCTGGGTTTGCCTTTGCGTAGCGCAACAAACTCGAGAGAGCGAGAGCATCAGCGCGGTGAAAGGCGTTGGGTGCAGCAGCATTACGTTTGGAATCTCGCGCCCGAACTCGATCTGCTCTTCTTCACGCCCCAGCCTGATGTATTCCATCGCGGTGTCGAGGTAGCTTTACCGTAGCCACGCGATCGCCACTGCGTGTCCTGTTGGACTCACCGTAATCAAGTCAGATCCGAAAAGATTCAGAAGCAGGCTGTATAGAATGAACAAAATCAGCCCCGAACATGCCGCAATTCCATGTATGAATCCGCCGAGGCTTCCCCCATTGTTGAGAGCGAGCTTTAATCCAGCGTACGCCGGCGAAATGCCTACGCCAGAGAGAATCATAATCATTGCGAGAGCGGGGAACACTCCGGGCCTTCTGACTCTCGGACCAATCGTGACCTTTAGCGAATCTCCGACTTTTTCACGCACTATCTTCATGTTGCAAGCATCGCTCTCCGCGTTAGGATACCGCTTCCAAGGAACTTCCGGTCGGATGGTCGCCAAACCGGAAACTACCGCTTTTTCGGGTTCTGTCCGTGTTGCCGGTGACTCGGGCACGACCACACGGTTAGCCTATGCTGCGGCACCTTCCAGCACAGCGGTGCGGGTGACAGAGATTACGCTGATGTCGTCTTCCTGGCCGAAGGATTGGGCGGCGTTGGCCACCTCGCTGGCGGATTTGGCTGTGCGCAGCAACTCGCTAACACGCTCGAAGCCAAAGAGATGGCCATCCGCGTCTGTGGCTTCGGCGATGCCGTCAGACATAAGCACCAGCTTGTCGCCATCCGTCAGTTGAAAGTGCATCACAGAGAACTCTGCACCTTCCATGATTCCCAGCGGTAGAGCACCCTGCATCGCTAGCTGCTCGCCGTTGAGGTAGGGAGCGATATGGCCGGCATTGACCAGCTTCACAGTGCCATCCTGAGCAATGGCCAGAGCGAGGCAAGTGGCGTTCGCGTGACCCCGCATGCAGAGCCGCAAATTCAACGCCTGCATCACCGTCATCGGATCTGGATCGAACTGCTCCGCGGTACGGATGGCTCCCACCAGCAGCGCCACCAGCATCCCGGCCTTCAGTCCCTTGCCGGTCACGTCGCCAGCCACAATCAACAGGCTTCCGTCAGATTTGTGCGGCAGGATCTGGAAGAAGTCGCCGCCCACCTCCAA
>CAZVYV010000796.1:0-1575 GCA_964630985.1 uncultured Occallatibacter sp. | reverse complement strand
GCTGAATTTCGATTTGGTTTCAGTATGCGCCAAAGGCAGGTAATTACCGGCAAACTTGGGAAGACAGGGATTAAGGGATTAGGGAATAGGGAAATAAGGAGTTAGGGGAGGCGGCCTGATTTATTTTGGCTGAGAGGGGTTGACATCGAAGCTGATCGGCCAGGGAGTTGCACATAGGAGGGTATCTGGCGTATTTTACTAACCAGTTAGTTAAACAAGTTCCGAGGCCCCGAGAGGCGCCGCGCGGGACGAAAATGGAGCAGCGGGGGACCGAGGGTCGAAGAGCTGATTCGAAGTCGGATTGGCAGCTGAATTTCATCGGCCTCGGGGCTGAGAAAAAGACATGAGTGCAATGGCGCATCTGGCTGGTCTAAAGAAACAAACAGGAAAACGATCTGGGACAGAATCAGAGAATCAAGAGATGTGTGGAACGACTGGGGTATCGAATTCGTAATTAACTTCGTGGCCTGCAATCGCCTATTCCGGGAATGCAGAAGCGATAATCGATTTGGCACTCTCAAAACGTGCATCCGGAGCAGCAGAGCCGCCTCCGCGAAGCATACAATCTGCGCGGCGCAACCCATTGGAGAAGAAACATGCACTTGAAGAGGACCGGTGTGTTGAGTGATGAGATGACTCCCACAGAAAGTGAAAACGCAAACGCGAAACCGAAGCGGGGGGTATCGAGGCGAAGTGGCGAGCGGTTGCGCGCGATCGCGGGTGTGCTTCTGACGCTGGCGGCGACGATGCCTGCGAGCTTCGGGCAACAGGCCGGGAACGTCCCGAATGCGCCGGTCTCGACCACGCCCGACAAGGCAGCATCGGAGCTGCCGGTAGCGCCGGCGCCGGTTTCGACACAACCGATCCCGTTGCGCACATCGAGCCGCGACTATTCGAAGCCATTCGGGAGTTGGTTGCGCAATCCAATCGGCGTTTACATGCCAACGAGTATTCCCAAAGTGAGCTTTGAGAATTCGGTGCGGCTGGCCGACCTGGTGAAGGACGGAAAGATTTACCTGAGCCTGTCGGATGCGATTGCGCTGGCGATTGAGAACAACTACGACATTGCTATTGCGCGGTACAACCTGGGCATTGCGGACACGGACATCCTGCGCGCCAAGTCCGGCGCGGGAATTCTCCTTGGAGCACCATCTGGCCTGGTGACAGGAACGCTGGGAGGTTCGACTTCGACTTTGACGACGGGCGGCGGCCCAGGCGGAACGACAGTGGGCTCGGGCGGAGCCGGTTCCGGTACGAGCGGATTGACGCAGTCAACGAACGGAGCGGGACCTTTTCCCGAGGCCCTAGACCCGACGGTCACGGGGACCATTCAACTGGAACGGAGCCGGAGCCAGTCGACGAGCCTTTTCAGTCCCAAGTCCACCAGCAGCGCGGACGAATACAACTTCACGTATAACCAGGGCTTCGTCCCTGGAACGTCGCTGGCGATCTCCTGGAACAACAGCCGGACGAACACCAGCAGCACCCTGGCCAGCTACACGCCGCAGCTTAACTCTGCGTTCCAGGCCCAGGTGACGCAGCAACTGCTGCAGGGCGCAGGGATCTGGGTGAACA
>CAZVYV010000795.1:0-1575 GCA_964630985.1 uncultured Occallatibacter sp. | reverse complement strand
CGCGTCGAGCGGGACGCCCGGGAGCCACGCCGGCTCGCGTCGCATCTCGGTCAGGATGACGTGCTTGTGGTGCTCGTCGCGCCCGTCCTTCGGCACCAGGACCCACAGATCGTCATGGCGCATGCACACGATCCGATAGCCGAGCGCCGAGATGCGCAGCATGGCTTGCGAAATGACGACGCGCGCGAGGGCCTGAATCAGGTTCTCGACCAGCTTCGCGCCATAAAGTTTACTCCACCCATTGCGCGTCTTCAAGCGCCACTCACCGTCGACGTTCTCCAGCGTCTGGTAGTTGATGGGCGCGCCGTTGGGTAGCCACAGGCGCTGGTCCTTGATGAGCACCGGACCCCATTGCAGCGGCTCGCCGCCGGCCAGGCGCGCGATCATGCGGCCGGCATCCTTCCACAGCTGCACGACCGCCGGGTGCGTGCTGCGGTAGGCGTCGCGGGCGCGCAGTCCCTCCTCGGAGGAAACCAGGATCCCGGCCTTGACGCGCAGGGTGTGCCGAATCTTCTCGCCCCCGCTGCCGTAGCCGGCTTGGAGCTCCAGCACTTTCCCGACCTGCCGCTCGGTTGGGTGCTCCGCCTTGTTCACCGGGTAGCCGTAAAACTCGCTGGCGACGCTCACATAAGGATCACGCCCCTGGCGGAAGTCCTCCACCTTGTCGTGCTGACCCGCCACGAAGTTCAAGAGACGGCATTCCACCTGGGACGAATCAGGTCGAGCAAGCCAGAAGCCCTCGGGCGGCAGGATCGCGTTGTCGATGTCCGATCCGCTGGTGATGTTTTGCCAATTGCTGGCATCGCCGCCGCTCCACCTGGTCGTGTGCGCGCCGCAGTAGCGGAGATAGACCGGCATCGCGCCGCGGCTCGCCATCCATCCGAAGGTCTCGGCGCGCGTCTGATTGAGCGTCGACTTCACGCCGAGCCTCGCCTCCGCAAGCGTGCGCACGCGGTCGTCCTCGTCGGCAAGCAGGTCCTGCATGAAGGGGTCGGTTTTGGCGAAGGCCGGGATCAAGCCGTTCTTGCCGTCCTTGTAGCCGACCTCCACGCCCTCGTTCTCCAGCAGGACGGTGAAGCGGTCGGAACTCTGCAGCTCGGCCTCGGTGACGCCCAGCTGCGTCATCAGCTCGACCTTGCGCTTGGCCTCGGCCTCCCACACGCGCGCGAGCAAGGGCCGATCGGCGCGAAGGGTGGGCTCGGTGAACATCTGCATCGTGATGTCCACCACAGGAAGCTCCTCAAGAGGAAACTCGCGCGAGAGGGTGCCGAACAGCTTGTAGATCGATTCCACCTCATCGCAGGCGCCCTCGGCGACCTGCCGGCGCACGTCGGCGCTCATCTCGCTCCAATGCAGCCCGCGAAAAAGATTGTACGGGGTAACCTTTGGTGGCAGGCCGTAGTGTTTGCGCACCGAGTCGAGCGAGACGGACAGGTGGTTGCCGAGCAGCATCCGCGCCATCGACAGCGTGCACCCGCGCATCTTCGGGTGAACGTTGTAGTGGTGTGATAGGATCAGGCCGTCGAAAGCGAAATGGTGGCACACCAGGAAGACGTCACTCCAATCCTCCTGCGC
>CAZVYV010000794.1:0-1578 GCA_964630985.1 uncultured Occallatibacter sp. | reverse complement strand
AAGCGATAAAGGAACTCAACATGGAGTTACGCGACAAATTTCCGAACGGCGCGACTGTTGTAAATTGCGATTTCGTTGGCAGGATGATTCACAATCCCTTTTGATGTATGGCAACAACAATTCCTCAAGCCCCCCCGAACAACACTGGAAACGTCGCTCCGAATCCGAATGCGGCATGGTCCTCGATACTGCCCGGATTCACTGGCCTTACCTCGACCGCCACGGGAAATGCCGGTCAGGCGCTCAGCGGAAACGTGCCAACTGACGTAATCAACAACATCCAGAATCAGGCAGCAGCGTGGGGCGTATCTGCGGGTCAGCCGGGCTTTGGATCGCAATCGCTGACTTCCGGCCAAGCTCTGAAAAACTTGGGCCTCACGTCATTGGGCCAACAACAGACCGGACAAAATGATTTGCTGGGTTTGATCGGGGGTTACTCTGGCACGGTTGCTCCAACGACCGGGCAAGCCTTGCAGAACAATCAGTTTTACTCGAACTTGGCTCAGAGCGGCCAGGAGTTTGACGCGAACAACGCTCTCGGACAATTTAACGCCCTTATTAACGCAGCCGGTCTATTCAACCCCGCGGGCTGAAAATTAAATTTATGAATGATCTATTATCACTTTTGGGCGGCCACACAGCGACGGTGCCGATAACCGGAGGAAGTCTCGGCAACCTTCAGGGCTTGTTGCAATCCCTGATCGCCAACTCCAACGGAAACCGACTGCAGCGCGGCCAGCCACAAACCATGCTGATGGGAACAAATAAATTCCCAGTCGCCAGCAATCAAGTCACGAACGGCTTTATCAGCCCCGTTGGAACTTACAGCGCGGGCTTTGGACCCGGACCCGAATAAATGGCCCGCAACCAAACATCGCAGTCACTTGCCGAGCAGCTTTCCAGCGATTTTGATTCGGACTGGTCTGAGGCTCAGGACAAGTACAATAATGCCATCAAGGCGGGATACGACCCAGCCGACGCGGAGACTCAATATCTCGCTCCCGTTCGGACGAAATATCAGATCATTTCTCAAACGCCTTCGCTCTTGGGAAATCAGCGCAATCTCATGTCGTTTACGAAAGAGTACGACGATGAGACAAGCGAATTTCAGAAGCGGTACAACTCGTTTAACCGCGACGGCGGGGCGTGGGCCGCACAGCAAACGATCAAACCTTTGCTGGACAAGTGGAGCATCAAAGCGTCGCTTCCTTCCGGGCCCTCGCAGCAACAGCAGGAACAAATCGCTGCATATCAGGAATTCGCCGAGGGGAAACCGCCGTCTGAAATACTAAAGGAACATCCATCACTTGCCTTGGACAAATCCTTTGACACTTTGGTTGCCCGAGACTTGAACCGGGACAACAGACCAGCTCCGCTGAGCGACGTTCAGAAGGCGCAAAAGAGCGTCCTCACGTCAACCTTGGTTAGTGCCTTGAACGATAACGATCCGGCTAGAATTCAGGCCGCAACTGCCTCACTTGACGCGTTTGACAAGAAATACGGCGGAGGCGGTGCGAGAGCCGCGACCAGCATGGTCCCGTCTGGAAATGTTCCACAAGGAACAATGACTCCATCCCT
>CAZVYV010000793.1:0-1580 GCA_964630985.1 uncultured Occallatibacter sp. | reverse complement strand
CAAGCGGCATCTCCGTGAGCAACGGAATGAGCCGCGGAATGAATCCCGGATCCTCCGTCGCCTCGATGATCAACGTGAGC
This sequence comes from uncultured Occallatibacter sp., assembly GCA_964630985.1. Classification (GTDB taxonomy): domain Bacteria; phylum Acidobacteriota; class Terriglobia; order Terriglobales; family Acidobacteriaceae; genus Telmatobacter. Next base: position 1,500 of record CAZVYV010000793.1, on the reverse strand, counting down.
TTCATCGCAGGCGCCGCCATCTCCACGGCCGCTTCCGGGCTCTCATACTTTGCGCCATCCACGATGTCGGCCCAATGAATCAGCTCCGCCACGGGCGCAGTATCGAATCCATACCGCGTTTTGGCGATGTGCGCCAGAAAGCTCGTGCACGAGGTGTAGTTGGGATCGAAGAACTTCCGCGCCCCGCAACTCGGATCGCTCTGGCAGGCGAGAAAGTTTTCGTGATCCTCCGGCGTCAGGAATGCCGATTGATGATGATCGAACCACCACGTGATGCGCGGCGACGCAGAGTATTTGAAGTCCACGATCGCATTCTCGTCGCCCGTGAACTCGCTCTCATCAAACAGCGCCCCAGCCCGATGCACCAGCCCGTGATACTCGTAACTCGCGCCCCGTGTGATGCACTCGCGATGAAAGCGCGTGAACAGCGAGGCTGAGCAAGCTCCGTCGAAGCACTTGTCGTGATAAAAGACGCGAACCTGCATGAAGGGGGACTCCTCCTCGAGTCGACGCCTGAACAACCGGAACTGTACAGCATCAAGGGCGGGGCCGATTGTGTCAAGCTGAGCCAGATCACACAGCCCACATTCCGAATCTAACGTGAGCGCCGCCGGCCTCGCCGTGGTCCGCATCACAAGCGGCAAACTCGGCCATCGTTTACCCTCATGAGGGTCTCCCTGCATGACCACGGCCGCTGCTCAAGCTCGTTACCCGCTCACCCAGGGCGTTAACCCGTGGCTGGTCACTGTTTCGGTCATGCTTCCCACGTTTATGGAGGTGCTTGACACCGCGATCGCCTCGGTGGCCCTTCCCTACATCGCCGGCTCGCTCTCGGCCTCGAACTCCGAAGCCACATGGGTGCTTACCAGCTACCTGGTCGCCAACGCTGTCATTCTGCCCGCTTCTAACTGGTTTGCCCGGCGTTTCGGCCGCAAGCGTTTTCTGCTCACCTGCGTCATCCTCTTCACCATTGCCTCGTTTTTCTGCGGCGCGGCCCCGTCGCTGGCCGTCATCCTCCTTGCGCGCGTCCTGCAAGGCGCAGGCGGCGGCGCTCTCCAGCCCCTTTCGCAGTCCATCCTGCTCGAGAGCTTTTCCTTGAGGGACCGCTCCAAAGCCATGGCCGCGTACGGGCTCGGAATCGTTTGTGCCCCGGTCCTCGGCCCCACACTGGGTGGCTGGCTCACCGACACGTTTAGCTGGCGCTACGCCTTCTACATCAACATTCCCGTCGGCATCCTGGCCGTCATCATGATCACCCGCTTTGTCCACGATCCGCCTTACATCAAGAACGCCAAGGTGGGAGCCTTCGACAACATCGGCTTTGGCCTGCTGATCGTCTGGACCGGCTGCCTGCAGATCGTCCTCGACAAAGGCCAGGAGGACGACTGGTTTGGCGCCATCTGGGTGCGCTGGGCCGTGGCGGCGCTCGTCATCGCGCTCGTCTGGTGGATTTGGCACTCCTGGACCCATCCCAAAGGCCTTGTCGATTTGCACATCCTC
>CAZVYV010000792.1:0-1580 GCA_964630985.1 uncultured Occallatibacter sp. | reverse complement strand
GGACAACGCGCCAGTTGCCGAGCCTTTCCGCGAGGAGATGATCTGGAAGGCGCTCAAGACGGTGCGTGACCCTGAGATTCCGGTCGACATCGTCAACCTCGGCCTGGTTTATGCAGCCGCGGCGGTTCCACTCGAAGGCGGCGGCAATCGCATCGATGTGCGCATGTCGCTTACAGCACCCGGTTGCAGCATGTCCGACGTCATCAAGGCGGAAGTGGAACGCAAGCTGGCCGCGCTGCCCGATGTACGCGAGGTGCATGTCGAAATCGTCTTCGACCCGCCCTGGAATGCGGGCATGATGTCCGAGGGAGCCAAGCTCCAGCTCGGCTTTGACTCCGACTACGGATCGTCACCCGCGAAGCCCGCGAGCTCAGGACCGTTCAACGTCGTTCGCTAGTCCCGCAGCGGCGCAATCGAAAACCTGATCGGGGGATCAACTCTCTTCTTCGCCGCCCAATTTTTCAATCTGCCTGCGCCAATCGAGAGAATCGACGAAACCACTCGAATTGCGCCAGCCTGGCTCGACGATGATGTGCAGCTCGAGATAGACCTGCGTGCCCAGCAGCGACTCGATCTTTCGCCGCGCTCCGGTTCCAATGGCCTTCAGCTTCGTCCCGCCTTTGCCAATCAAAATCGCCTTCTGCCCGTCGCGCTCGCAATAAATCACTGCCGAAATTCTAGTTAGTTGTCTTTTGCCGGGCCTTGCCGGCGCCTCAGGCTCCTCAAACTGCTCGATCACCACCGCCGAAGCGTACGGCACCTCTTCGCCGGTCTCGATCAAGATACTTTCGCGAATTAGCTCAGCCACCATGAAGCGCATTGGCTGATCGGTGTACTGATCCTTGGGGTAGTAGCGCTCGCCCTTCGGCAGCACATCCACAATCTTGCGCACGAGGACGTCGAGGCCGTCGCGCTTGCGCGCGCTCACCGGAATAACCTGCGCAAAGTTGTATTGCTTGGTGAGCGACTCGATCAGCGGCAACAGCTGGTCCTTGCGCACGAGGTCGATTTTGGTCAGCACCAGGAAAACAGGACAGTCGAGCTTGCGCACCAGCGAAAAGAGAAATTCGTCTTCGCTCGCCCAACCGTGCGCGCGTTTTTCGGTTTTGCCGGGCGCCCCAGCTCTCTCTGCCGCGGCGGATGAGACCTCGGAGGGCTCTGAACCAACCTGTATTCTTCGCGTCGCATCCACCAGTACCAGCACAAGGTCGCGCGCTTCAAGCGCTTCGTGAACTTCCTGAAGCATGCGCCGGTCGAGCTGCGATGCGGGCTTGTGCACTCCTGGCGTGTCAACGAAGACGATCTGCGCCGCCGGGTGCGTACCTTTTTGTGCAGGCACTTCCACTACGCCAATGATGCGGTTGCGTGTGGTCTGCGGCTTGGCTGTCACAATGGCCACTTTCTCGCCGGTAAGCGCGTTGAGCAGCGTGCTTTTGCCCACGTTGGGCCGGCCGAGAATGGCAACGAATCCTGATTTCACGCGCGATGCGCTCCTGACTGAATGGTACAGGGAAGCAGCGGAGCTAGCGGGGTCAGCGGTGCTGGCGGAGCTAGAAAGCCGCGAACCAAGAACTGCGAAC
>CAZVYV010000791.1:0-1582 GCA_964630985.1 uncultured Occallatibacter sp. | reverse complement strand
ACCGTGATGGTGATCAACAAGACTTACGGCTCGCTGACTTCGACGATCAGTTTGGAGAACTTCTCGGCGGGAAGCGGTACGACGGCCGCAGTTTACCAGTACAGTAACGCCAATCTGAGTGCGATTGTCCCGCAGACGGCGGTGAGTGTGACGCCACCCACGGGAAGCGGGACGACGAGCACGATCAGCAATTACACGTTCCCGGCGCAGTCGATCACTCTTTTCGTGGTGCCGGATTAAGGTCCTCGCCCGGGCGCCTACCGGGGGCCCGAAAGCCTCCAGCACGGGATGCCCGTATCGCGAGGCGAAGTGAGGTATCCAAGCTTGAAGTTCGGCTATTCGTGATATCGCAATCATGGTGAACCCGATCAATCCTTCATTCAGTCTGGGGAATTCCGCGCCCGCGCAATGCGAGAAAAGCAGGCCGTCTGCGGCTTCCGATCGGGGATCAATCGAAAGTTGGAGAACACGACGCGGCTGGCGCGCGATTGAGACCATTGCGTTTGCGAGGTACGTCGGTCTCTCTCTGCCTTCTGCGCGATGCTTCCCATGCGTGAAGGTTGATGCGCTCCGCAAATTGAATTACGGGTGAGACGATTTTTCCGCTTTTCAGGCGAATTGTCTCCAATTTGTCATCTTGAAGCTAAAGGCCTGGTTTCCGCACTCGGTTTGCGCGCGCGAGCCGAGCCCAACGAGACTTCCCTCTATGCAAACTCGACAGTTTAGGCCTTACGATCGCGTTTTCGACGGCTGTCTGAGCACTGCCGGATCGGGCCGAAACAAGCATCGATGAGACGCGCGATTGTATAAAAACAGGCAAACCTGCGGTATCGATCCCATCATTGAAAAACCCGGAAAGAATTCACTTGACAGAGTCTCACCTCAAGCTTCAGAATTCCCTGTCATCAATGCAGAACGAGAATCTGCGTCCGAATACTCAAAGGCTTAAGTGGCACTTAGGGGCTTAGTTGTGGTGTGCAAAAACTTAGGGCTGGTTTGAGGACCGGAAACCAGCTGTCAAAGACACAAGGGAATGTAGCCGACGGGGGGACTACTATGAAGTTCTTTTCAGGGAACAGGCCGACTGCCTCGTTGCTGGTGATACTCACCGCAGTGCTCCTGCTGGCGCCGATGGCGCTTTATGGGCAAGCGACAGGAAATGTAACTGGCGTTGTAGCGGACTCGACAGGGGCAGTGATTCCGAAAGCGGCGGTTGTATTGACCGATCTTGCGAGCGGAATCAAGCGCAGCACGACCAGTAACGGCGACGGCGCTTTTGCATTTGCCGGTGTAACCCCCGGCCTCAATTACCAACTCACGGTGACGGCAGACAATTTCGAGTCGTGGCAGTCCCAACCGTTCCCACTGCGCGGCGGTGACCAGTTGAGCTACACGGACATCAAGATGAAGGTAGGCTCCACGGCCGCGGCAGTCACGGTCGAAGCCCAGATTGATTCCAACCTGGCCGCGCTCGACACGGGCGAGCGGAGCGACATCATCACCTCCAAGGATCTGGCCACGCTCAGTATCGTCGGCCGCGACGCCGGCGAGTTGGTCAAGATGTTGCCCGGATATGCGATGT
>CAZVYV010000790.1:0-1586 GCA_964630985.1 uncultured Occallatibacter sp. | reverse complement strand
GAACAGGCGTGACGTTTTCATGGTTTAAAATGGCAGTGGTTGAATCTCGAAATAGCTGGCCGGCGGCTGAAAGAGTTGCTCATCCCCGGCGGTGAGTTTTTCCGGAGTGACGGATCGGACCTCGAAGCGGAAGCGTTCCGCCCCGTTGTCAAACTTCAAGGTTGCCAGCAGTGGAAACAGCTTTTTTTCCTTCACCAGTTCCGACCATTGCTCCTCAATCATGCGCGGACCGAAACGGTGCGGCTGATTTTGCACGTAGGGCTGGAAGGGAAACAATTGATCCGTCGCCCAGATTTCCATCGTCTCGCCGCGCTGCTTGATTACATATTGCTCGCAGGCAAAGCCGAGCAGGTTCGTCTTTTGTCCTGTGGTTTGAAGCTCCAGCTTGTCCATCATGCCCGGCATCATGGGCATCGGCATCGCGGGCATTCCCGAAGCGCCTGGGACGGCTGACGGTTGCGGGCCAACTCCCGGTGGAGTTGCCAGCATATTCGGCATTACCGGCCGGGGAGGTATGGCGGGCATGGCTAGACCACCGGGCACGGATTGCGGTCCCACTCCCGGCGGCAGATTCGGCACCACCGGCCGGGGAGGCATGGCGGGCATGTTCTGAATGGCCGGCATTGGCGGCGGCGCGGGCATTCCCGGAAGATTCGTGGGGCCGATGCCTTGTGGCGCGGGCAGGTTCGGCATCGCGGGCAAACCGGCCGGTGGCGATTGCGGGCCAACGCCGGGCGGAAGCCCGGCGGGCATTTGCGGAAAACCCGACTGCATCATGGGGGATGAGTTCTCCGGGACAGGCTTGAGGCGGACAAAGCTGCGGTTGTTGGGAAAGAGCAAGGTCAGTTCGCCGGAGTTGCGGTCCAAAATGTCCACCGGATTTGGCCAGTTGGTAGCGATCATCTCCACGCGCACAAAGTCCGTGCCCACCGTGTAAAGCAAGGTGTCGGTTTGATTGCCACGGGTCAACACGGCGTTGATGCGGCCCTCGAAGGCCAGAGTTGAAATGCAGTAGGCAAAATTAAGAATGCAGAAACAACCGCGCAGCAGCCACCGCGTTTTTATGAATTGCTTCATTCTGCCTTCTTCCTACTTCATTGGCATCACGGCATGTTGTATTTGTTGACGACGCTGCCATCCCCCGAACTGCTGATACACGAATTGGCAATGGCGGCACTAATGCCAACTCCGCTGCCGCTGGCGCCGACGCAGCCGATGGCGACGTCGTAGACATAAAGACCGTTGCCGGAGCCAGCGTTGAAGCCGAAACAATTATTGGCGCTGGTGGCGAGTAGGCCGGAGCCGCTGCCTTTGTCGTAGCCGTAACAGGTATTGGCGATAGCCGCTTCCAACCCGATGCCGTTGCCACCGCTGTAGCCGTAGCAGTTTTCGGCGGTGTTGGTGGCGTAGAGACCGAAGCCACTGGCGCTGCTGCCAGTGCAATTAAAGGCGGTGGAGGCGCTTATCCCGGAACCGCTGCCGTTGGCGTAGCCGGAACAGGTATTGGCGGCACCCGCTTGCACCCCGTTGCCGTTGCCACCGCTGTAGCCGTAGCAGCCACTGGCCGTCTGGGAGACATTCAGCCC
>CAZVYV010000789.1:0-1586 GCA_964630985.1 uncultured Occallatibacter sp. | reverse complement strand
TCGGCCGCCTGCTCACGAGTGAGAGCGGCGCCATCCTCGGCCAGCGGGCGAAGCAATTCCTTCACCAAAGACATAAAAGAAGTATTGCAGAGCGGAGGCTGTTGGGCGAATAGCCGGGCTTTCGTGGAATTGCTACCTGTGCTTCACGTCGCATTCTGACGCGCTCTCGGTGGCACTAGATGGTGAAATTCAAGCCGAAATCTGCGTGGTAATCTTGGAATTGTCTGAGGTCCAATCCATTTGAAAATCCACGAGTATCAGGCAAAGGGAATCCTGGCGAAGTATGGCGTCGCTGTGCCAAAAGGCGAAGAAGCGGCCAACTTCGAGGAGGCGGTAGCGGTAGCGCGCAAGCTGTTCGCTGAAGGCGCTCCGGGAGTTGTGGTGAAGGCGCAGATTCACGCGGGAGGCCGCGGCAAGGGCGGCGGCGTGAAAGTGGCGCGTGTGCGCGAGGACGCGGAGCTGCACAGCAAGAACATTCTTGGAATGACGCTGGTGACCCACCAGACCGGTCCGCAGGGACAAAAGGTGCAGCGGCTGCTGATTGAAGAGACCGCGGACATTGAACGCGAGCTGTATCTCGGCATTGTGCTGGACCGCGCTTCGGGCAAGCTGGTGTTTATGGCGTCGCAGGCGGGCGGCATGGAGATTGAAGAGGTGGCGGCGAAGACTCCCGAAGCGATCTTCAAGGAGACGATCGACCCAGCGGTTGGGTTCGGCGCGTGGCAGGCTCGCAAGCTGGCATTCGCGCTGGGACTGAAGCCGACGCAGATCAATCAAGCGGTCGGGTTTTTCCAGAGTTTGTACAGTGCGTTCATTGAGACGGACGCGTCGCTGATCGAGATTAACCCGTTCATCACGACGAAGGATGGCAAGCTTTTTGCGCTTGACGCGAAGATCACCTTTGACGACAACGCTTTGTTTCGGCACCCCGACATCAAGGCGCTGCGCGACGTGGCCGAAGAGGATCCGCTGGAAGTGGAGGCGAGCAAGTACGCGCTGAACTACATCAAGCTCGACGGCACGATCGCGTGCATGGTGAACGGCGCGGGTCTGGCGATGGCAACGATGGACATCATTCAATATGCCGGCGGCAGCCCTGCGAACTTTCTGGATGTGGGCGGAGGCGCAACGCAGGAACAGATTGAGCACGCCTTTGAAATCCTGCTTTCCGACAAGAACGTGAAGGCGATCTTCATCAATATCTTTGGCGGAATCCTCCGCGTGGACAGGCTGGCGACGGGTGTGGTGGCGGCGGCGCGGAATCTGGATGTAAAGGTGCCGATTGTGCTGCGGCTCGAGGGGACGAACGTGGAAGAGGGGCGGAAGATTCTGAAGGATTCGGGATTGAATTTCCAGGTAGGCGCAACGATGAAAGAAGCAGCTGAAATGGTTGTGGCCGCAGCGGCGGGGGCATAGCGATGTCGGTTTTGGTGGATAGGAATACGCGGCTCATCGTGCAGGGCATAACGGGCAAGGAAGGCACGTTCCACGCCAAGGGCTGCGCGGAGTATGGAACGAAGGTGGTGGGCGGAGTGACGCCGGGCAAGGGCGGAACGACGCACGAGGGCTGGCCGGTGTTCAACACC
>CAZVYV010000788.1:0-1586 GCA_964630985.1 uncultured Occallatibacter sp. | reverse complement strand
CTTATCCAGAATATCGTACGCCGCTTGCTGGGCATCAGAGGTGACTGGATGCGACAAGCGTCCGCCAAACATCCCGAGACCCGCCCTCTTAGCCGCCCCTGACACGTCCCCGGAGGCCAGTGAAGTAACCGCGTCTGGGACGCCCATAGGTAGGGCCCCGCCCAGAATGTGATAAGCACCCCGGCCGACGTTAGAAGCGGTCGAAGCATCGTCGGGGCGAACCTGATTGCCAAGATAATCACGGTTACGCACAGTGTCGATTGTGCCCTGAATGGCCGGATGGAGCGATGCTTTTAGCTCTGTCGCGGGTTCCGTGAGAAGGCGATATGCCTTGCTGATGGGGCCGGGCAGATTGATCCGCTCGTCCGCACCTTTGTCATCGACATTCCCCGTACGGGGGTTTAGGCAATCCCGCAGGCTGGTGGGCAGATTAGCTTTCCCGGTGTTCTTGTATGTCAACGCTGCTTGGATCGAAGCCCCGATCGCGGCGGTGATCGCGGTGCCGGATGCGAAGAACGCCAGAGACGCAGGGTTGCCTCGGAATGCACTGCCCGCGGCTCTGGCCTGGCCTTCCCAGAATTTCGCAGCCGGGATGATCGCCTGGGCGATATCGCGGCTTATGTTCTTCTGGAAATCTGGGGATTGAACATGATGGCCGATTAGCTTGCTGAGGGTGTCAACCTCGTTCACCATCTTTGCCCGGCCGGCTTCTGCCGATGTGCCGCGGTTGATCTGGTTCTCCGCAACGGCGGCTGCATGGCCAGCTAATACGTTTGAGAGTACGTTCTTGAATGTCAGATCATGCGTCCAGTCGTACATGCCCTTAACAGCGGTTGCGACACCGCCGAGGGGGTTGCCCGATTTGAACTTGTCCGTAGCAGTGTTTACCCATGATTTATCGGTCACGCTTTTCAGGTTGAGCTGAGGGTTAGCTGCCATCACCCGCTCGCCGACTTCACCGGCGGTCCCAGTTTCCAGGCTCTTCCGCAATGCTCGGCCTTTCAAGTAGCCCCCGGTTGCCATGTCCCCAAGCGATTCAGCGGCCGGGCCCATTTCCCCGTGGAAGGCCCGGTCCATCGCGTTAGCGAATTGCCGAGTCACGCCGGACATAATTGCATTCGTTGCATGGGTAAGATTGCCAGCATACCGGAACATCACTCCTGCATTAGCCGCTTGCTTGGCAAACTTCCAGAGCGGATCACCCGGCTGTGACGGCAGCAGATTGTTGTACTTCTCAGCCGCCTCGGAGTCCATGTGGAACGTGCCACGCTCCGTGTGCGGAGTCATGGCGTAACCCTGCGGGGGCTTCTCGCCCGGCGGGATGGGCACCATGTCGTCTGCGTGATCCTTCAAGAATTGGGTGGCCTCAAATCCCTCAAGCTTGCTGAACCGCCCAACCATCCACTTCGGCAGGGCCATCTGGCGTTGTTCTGACCCTATGAGGGGGTCATTGAGTTTGACCGCCTTTTCATCAGTTGGCTTGTCACCCTCTTTCACCCACTCCGCTGACCCTGCTTTCTCCGCTGCCCGCAGATTCTCCCGAGCCGCGAGGTTCTTTTCCACCTCGTACTGGCGGGCGATCTGCA
>CAZVYV010000787.1:0-1588 GCA_964630985.1 uncultured Occallatibacter sp. | reverse complement strand
TCGTGGCGCTGGGTCTTCTTCATCAATCTCCCCATGGCGGTCATCGTCATCCTGCTCTCGCTGTGGCGGGTCCCGGAGAGCCGCAACCAAACAGCCTGCCAGAACACGGACTGGCCCGGAGCTGCGCTGGCAGCGTTTGGCCTGGGGGCAATTACCTACGCTCTCATCAATGGCTCGTCGGCAGGAGTGCCCGCTGCGTCTGAACACCAAGCTCTCGTGTGGGGTCTGGGCGCGGCCGGCATCGGTGCGCTGATTGCCTTCCTGATTGTTGAATCGCACTCCGCAGCCCCGATGGTCTCGTTGCATCTTTTCCGCTCCAGGGATTTTTCCGGCGCCAATCTGCTTACGTTTTTGCTTTATGCGCCGTTTGGCGGCGTCTTGTTTTTTCTCCCACTCGATCTCATTCAAATTCAGCATTACACCGCGACCGAGGCCGGAGCGGCCCTTGTTCCCATGATCCTGCTCATCTTTTTGCTCTCCCGCTGGTCGGGCGGCCTGGTGGCTCGCTACGGCGCCAGACTGCCGCTCACCGTTGGATCGCTGATAGTCGCGGGAGGCTTTGCACTCTTTCTAAGACCGGCCATCGGAGGCTCGTACTGGACCACCTTTTTCCCGCCAGTCGTTGTTCTTGGCGTCGGCATGGCGAACATCGTTGCTCCGCTGACCACGGCAGTAATGGAATCGCTTCCTTCGAACGAAGCCGGCATCGCCTCCGGAGTCAACAATGCCGTGTCACGAATCGCCGGACTCCTGGCGGTCGCCGTCTTCGGTCTGGTTCTCTCTGCCGGATTCAACCGCGCGCTCAATCGCAGTCTCGCGCAGTTCGAGCTTTCTCCCCCGCTGCGCCAAAGCATTGAAACGCAGCGATCGAAACTGGCCGGCGCTCAAATCGACGACTCGCGTGTTCAGCGCGCATTCGACGAAGCATTCATATCCGGATTCCGCGAAGTGATCTGGATATCCATCGGACTGGCTCTCTTGAGCGCCTTGAGCGCGCAAATGATCCAATCGAAGGCGAGCCGTTCGGCGCTTGCTGAGCCAGATTGATGTGCGCATTTTAAGCGCCGGATGAATCGTTGCCGTTCCGACAGTGGCCCGTCTTCGATGTTCCTTCCGGCTCGACTCGACCGCGACTCGAGCATCAGGCCGGGTTTGACCCAATCCGCAAGCTGTCATCGATGCGGACAGCCTGGCCAGCAGCACGGCCGCCGAATCCCTTCCTTGAGCTCCGAGCGCACCCTTTCGACGTGCTGCCGTCTTGTCTCATCTTTCTTGACGGAGATCGTCCAGCAGATCCACTCGTTGCGCGCGAGCGGCGTTATGTCTTCCCAGGCCGCCAGTGCTTCGGCGTCGGATGTGAGCGCTTCACGGAGGTCGGCCGGGAGGTTATGTACGACTCCCCCGGAAATCCGAATGGCTGTCATAGAGTGGCCTCGCATTCTGAAGGATGAAGCAGCTCCTACGAGAATATTCCCGGATTCCAGGGCAGTCGTCCTCTCCCCGCGAAATCACGATATTCGTCTCCGCCGGTTCGGCTTTGAGCGACCAAACCCCGCCGTCATCAACCACCACCATGATTGGTGCCCCA
>CAZVYV010000786.1:0-1588 GCA_964630985.1 uncultured Occallatibacter sp. | reverse complement strand
AGAAGCATGTCGTGGAGGGTGCGCATCTGGTTGTAGCTGGTGAAGAGGCAGAAGGCGCGACCGCGCGTGATGCGGAGGACACGCTCGATGGTTTTGGCGGCGGCATCGACGAAGTCGGGTTCGCGCGGGTCGGGCATGGAAGGCGGGAGATAAAGGAGCGCTTGCTTACCGTACTGGAAATGGGAAGGAACGACGAGTTCGCGCGCGCCGGCTAGGCCGAGACGACGGCGCAGGTGCTCAAAGCCGCCTTGGACGGTGAGCGTGGCGGAGGTGAGGACGACGGTGGGGATCTTGTCGAAGACGAGATCGCGAAGGAGCTCGGAAACATCGATGGGTGTGGCCTGTAGGAATGTACTGCGGGCACCACCGCGGGCCCCACTCCGTGGCGCGGAGTTTTGGACAGCTCCTGTGCCGGGTGCTGCGCGGCGCTCGAGCCAGAAGACCATGTTGGAGGCTTTGGACTCGAGCATGAATTCGAGGTCGGCGCGGAGGGCAGCAGCGCGCGCCTTGAGTCCTGGGGCCACATCGAGATCGGTGAGGCGGTCGAGTTCGGCTTCGATAAGCGAGAGCGTGGAGCGAACGGCAAGGTAGAGGTCGCCGGAGGACTCGAGAAAGTCTTCGCGGTTGGTGAAGGGATGGCGGCCATCGGCGGGCATGGGGAGTGCGGCGAAGAAGAGACGCGCGCGATCGCGAAGCTGTTGGGTAAGCGCGGGAATTTGGGTGGCCGAGGATTGGCCGCGAAGGAGGACTTCGGTGTCGCGGGCGAGATCCTCGAAGCGGAGGTTGGAAAGCGAGCGGCCGAAGTACTGTGAGGCGACCTCTTCAAGCTCGTGCGCCTCGTCGAAGATTACGGCGGCGGACTCTGGGAGGATCCCGGCGTCGGGTGCATTACCGGCGGCGAGACGGACGGCGGTGTCGGCGAAAAACAGGTGGTGATTGACGATGATGAGATCGGACTCAAGTGCGCGGCGGCGCATTTCGGTGATGAAGCAGCGGCGGTAATCGGGGCAAGTGTTGCCGAGACAGGCGTCGGTGCGCGCGTCGAGTTTGTGCCAGAGTGCGGAAGATTCGGGGAGGGCGGAAAGCTCGGCACGGTCGCCGGTCTCAGTGATCTGCTCCCACTCAGCGATCTGACGGTATTCGTCGATTTCGTCGAGGCCCGAGAGAATGGGCTGGTCGCGGAGAGCGAAGAGCTTGCGGCGGCAAAGGTAGTTGGCGCGGCCCTTCATGTAGCAGACGCGCAACTCGCCGAGGAGAGTTTCGAGGAACGGGACGTCGCGAAAGAAGAGCTGGTCCTGGAGAGCCTTGGTGCCGGTGGAGATGATGACGCGCTGGCCGGTGCGGAGAGCCGGCAAAAGATAGGCGAGGGTTTTACCGGTACCTGTGCCGGCTTCGACGATGAGGTGGCGGCGCTCGGCGAGAGCGCGCTCTACGGCTTTGGCCATTTCGTACTGGCCGGGGCGGTACTCGAATGGAAGCGGTGAGCGAGCGAGGACTCCACCGGGAGAGAAAAACTCGTGAAGCGAGGGGAGTGCGCGAGTTGAGGTGTCGGAGGACGGCATGAGGGCGCTGCTTCCATGATAGGAGC
>CAZVYV010000785.1:0-1588 GCA_964630985.1 uncultured Occallatibacter sp. | reverse complement strand
CCATACCTTGGCTTAACCCGGGGTTATGCGTCACATTGCCTGCGGTTGCTTCCATTTTTTTTTATCTCCTTGAGTCATTCTGAATCTTATTTTTCAAAAATTCTTGCGTGAGTCTTGAGCCCTCGGGTTGAGCGCTCATGCCTTTACCTAAAACCTTTGCATTGGCGAGCATCGTGTTGATGTGTCTTTGCATCTGCTCCACCTTTTTGTCGATGAAGTGCGTGCGACATCCCTGTCGTGCATAGGAGGTAGGTCCTTTGAACGCCACTCTGGCGTCCCGCATGGCATCCTCCACCATACTTAGGTCGGCTTGGTCTTCTTTTTCCTTCAGTCCCTTTTGTGCAGCCATGTATTTCTCGTAGGAAATATCCTTGGCTTCCATGATGATGGGGACTACCTGATCAAGTATGAAGCTGTTTAGAGGCATCGACTCAATCACAAACTTACCACCAATCATTGCACGGTGCGACATGTTGAACAACACCTGATAGCGCCCGCTGTACGGGTACTCGCCCGTGTCGTAAAGCTCCGTCTCATCGTCATGTGTGGCCACATAATAGGTCTCGGGGCTCCCATACTCTACTGCGTCATGCCATTGGAGAAGCAGCCAGCTTGGTGTGCCTGAGCCGAGTAAAAGATCACGGTATCCTATGTAAGAAGGTTGTCCCTCGACATGCCAATGGCCTCCTGCACGATAGAAGCACTCTGACTGCCCGCCCTGCCCCCAGACGCAGCGAAATAAAGGCTCGTCAAATTTGTTTACTCCCCCAATCTCCGTTAGTTTGTCTTGGAACCACTCAGGGCATTCATAAAGTTCGTACGTGTCCGTAGGGTTGGACATTAGAGCACCACAGTCGGCTTAGCAGTTTCCTCCGCTGCAGCCTTCATCTTTGCTCGGGCTTCTTCCATCTGAAGTTTCTTGGCTTCGACATACACATCCAGTTCGGTGCGGTCGGTGATACCAAACTTGACTTCTAAGATGAAGTTCAGAACCAATGCAGCAGTATCCGCCATCCCAGCCAGCTCTGAGTCATTAGCTGAGAGCTTGTTAATGGCTGTCTGCATTTCTCTCCGAGAAGGTGCCCCGTCCCAGAAGGGATCATGAGGCTGTTGGATCAGATCCTTACTCATTGGTCACCGCCGCTCTGCGCTCTATGGTGCGAATATCCTGCACCCTCACAATTCTCATGCCCTGCTCAGTCTTTTCATAGTTAACCCCTAGACTGTCACACAGTGCCTGTGCTTTTTCATCGCTTAGCATGAAGCGCTCACTACCGTAGTCGCCATAGACAACTTTTGATCCGGGGGTAACGATCTCCGACATGGGTACCTTAACTCCCCCAACGATCACCCACTGTCCAGCCAGCAAAACTATGCCTACATTGCTATGCTGACGATAGCGCGCGGTGCTGATGAGCCCTGTACGCTTATCTCTCGTAGAGCCATCCTCCAACAGCTCGACATTCGGGTCATCTGAGATGACCATGACCATCAGGCGGTCCATCAGGGTTTCCACGGGCTCGTAAATGGGCGCTGGGTACTTCTTGACTTGCGTAGCTACGACCTTTGCGGGCTCGGTAGCTTCAGA
>CAZVYV010000784.1:0-1588 GCA_964630985.1 uncultured Occallatibacter sp. | reverse complement strand
CTATAATAAAGCCGCATAAACAAAGGCTTTCATTTATGTCCAACCAGCAAAAAATGGAAAATCCAACGGGTGCAGGCAAAAAACCGGCTCTACGGGTGACTTTTGATAGTCGTTTGAAGCTGGAGTTTCACGGTTCCAAGATCACGTCTGATGCCGGGTTGCTGGCCTATCGGGAACTGGATGCGGCGCTGGGTCTGACCGATCTGGGGGAAAATCTGCTGAACGATTATCGGACTGGCAAGAACACGCAACACTCGATGGTCGCGCTGATGCGGCAGTCCATCTTTAGTCGGCTGGCAGGCTACGAAGACACTAACGATGCCGAACGGCTCGCGGTTGATCCAACGATGCGACATGTTGTCGGTGGGCGGGCCACGGAACACACGGCGGCCTCCACCAGCCAGATGGGACGCTTCGAGACCGAGGTGTTGACCCAGCCGAGCAACCTGAAGGCGTTGACGAATCTATCAGGAAAATGGATTGACCGGTTGCGGGAACGCCAGCCGATGCGGGAACGGATCTTGGACATGGATAGTTCCGTGAGCGAGACCTATGGCGAGCAGGAAGGAACGGCGTTCAACGGACATTTCGGCTGCACCTGCTACCATCCGCTGTTTTGCTTCAATCAGTTTGGCGATGTGGAGCAGTCCTTGTTGCGCGAGGGCAACGTGCATAGCGCCAAGGATTGGCGGGCCGTGCTGGAACCGGTGGTTGCTCGTTATCAAGGTCGAAACATTCCGCGCTATTTCCGAGCCGATGCCGCCTTTGCCCAGCCCGAACTCTATGAGTATCTGGAAGCCGAGGGATTCGAGTATGCCATCCGGCTGCCGGCCAATGATGCGCTGCTGCGGGACATCGAGCCAATGCTGACCCGACCGGTGGGGCGTCCTTCAAGCACGCCGGTAGTCTGGTATGCTGGCTTTTTGTATCAGGCCAAGAGTTGGGGTTGCGCCCGGCGCGTGGTGGCGAAGGTGGAGTGGCACAATGGTGAACTGTTCCCTCGCGTCGGGTTCATCGTGACCAATCTAACTCGGCCTGCCAAACGGGTGGTGCGGTTCTACAACCAGCGTGGCACGGCGGAGCAGTGGATTAAGGAAGGCAAGAATGCCGTCAAATGGACCCGCCTGTCCTGTCACGACTTTGTGGACAATCAAGTGCGGCTGCACCTGTTTGTGCTGGCTTATAACTTGGGAAACTTTCTGCGGCAGGCGGTGCTGCCGCAATCGCTGCGTCACTGGACATTGACGACGTTGCGGGAAAAACTGATCAAGATCGGGGCGAAGGTCGTGCGTCATTCCGGGAAGATAGCCTTCCAGATGGCGGAAGTGGCGGTGCCGAGAGAATTGTTCCGGGCCATTCTGGAAAGAATTGGGCGGCTGAGATTGCTAGCAGCAGCATCTGGATGAAGCAAAAAGTGAAAGGACTCGCATGAAAACAATCGAAACCACGGAAGAGGTGTCTTCAGATGGCATGGAAAAGTGTGTGGAAAGGCGCAACTGGCGACAAATCGTCACCTGTGCCAGAGAAAAAACGAGGGTGGACTGGAAAAAGTCCTTGCAAATCTGTGGAGCAGGCAGAAAATAGCGAA
>CAZVYV010000783.1:0-1592 GCA_964630985.1 uncultured Occallatibacter sp. | reverse complement strand
TCCTACCCGATGCAATTGCTGATCGGCTCGGTTGCTCCACCTTCTCTTCTGGTTACCTTCACGCCGATCGCATCCGCCGCGCTTCCCGGAGCCGCGCCACAACCGGCGCAACTGGCTCCCGGGGACCCCGCTTTCGTTTTCAATCCGGTCAACACCAGCCAGCAGACTTTATTTCCGACAGTTTCGGGAGGGACCGCTTCAGCATCGGCTAATTCCGGCTCTCCCTCAAACTCACAAACCACGGTTGTGGCTTCAGGTTGGGCAGCCTCCCCAACGACGTCCTCACAGCAGATTACAGTCAGTATTCCGGCAACAGGCACCGGTTCAGTCCCTCTTGGCACAGCCGGTGGCGGCGGTGCGAATTACGAATATTCCACCGATTCCGGTGCTACGTGGACCTCGATTACTACTATTCCGGCCACTCAACCTTCATGGAACCTTCCTCTCTCGATTTCCCTGACCGGAGCTACGTTGACCGATCTATCCCACCTCCAGATTCGCATTGTAGCGACTGCCGCATGGGGATACGGCCCTGGAACAATTTCCATTTCCGGCTCAGCCACCGCAGGCCAGATATCTCTCACCACTGTTACCTCAACCTCATTCTCGCCTTATGGCGGAGTGCCTGGCCAGGTTTGTCCGATTCCCCAACTGGTCCAGTTTGCAGGTCTAGAAATCCTCGCGCTCGGCAACGGCTACGCGCCTCAGTCGACCGATCCGACTCTTGTGGCCGCGGCGACTTTGACTGCTCTCACCAACACTTTCACTGCCGCATATCCGACATGGCAGGCTGGGGTGGATTGGATCACCGGATCTCTGGTCACCGATGGAGCAGGCAATTACTATACAGCGACTCAAGGAGGGGTTTCACAAACTCCCGGACCACCCTCATGGAACATTACCAAAGGAGCCCCCACAGCCGATGGGTCGGTCATCTGGACCTCGAACGGACCCCTGGTCGCTACTACTGCGCCCCGTGGCGCTGCGCATGCTGTCGCATACGCCGGATCTCTCTGGCTGGCTAACACCTACCCGACCACTACCTCCGACGGAATCGACGGGCCGACCTGTCTGAAAATGTCCGACTCCAACAACCCGAATTCATGGAACCCAGTCAATACGGCGTTCATCGGCCGGGACGATGGGACCCAGATCACTGGTTTGCAGCCGTTCACGATCGCCGCCCTGGGAATTTCTCCCACCGGCTCTCTCTGCGTCTTCAAAGAGTTCACCACTTATCAGGTCATCGGTGTGTTTGGATCGGCCTCGTTCGAGATCCAGCCGGCACAGACCAACCTTGGCTGCCTTGCCGCGCGGTCGATTCAGTTTCTGCCCGGGTTCGGCGTAGCACGATTCAGCCATCTCGGGTTTGCGGTGTTCGATGGGATCAACGACCGGCTTATCAGCGAAGATATCCGGCCTTACTTGTTCGGCGGAGTGGACTCGGAATCTGACCTGACTCCAGTTGATCCGCTCTTTGTTTATCTCAGCCAGTCCGCACAGACCGTTTCGCCGCCGATGTACTTGTGTGCGATGCCTCTGGCCGCTTCGCCTGCCGGCGGACAGGGAACTGGTCTCCTCACCCGCCTGTT
>CAZVYV010000782.1:0-1598 GCA_964630985.1 uncultured Occallatibacter sp. | reverse complement strand
GGTTCGTGCGATCCCACCCTAGCGGCAAAAACAGATGCGCCGCGAGGGTGGGGCACCCGCGTCAGGCGGAGAGCGCGATTGCCAGCTGCTTCCGGGAAGTCTTCGGCAAGACATTCGCAAGAATTGGATCGACGGCAGTACGCGCAGTTGTTTTTTGCAGCGGCGCGGATGCGCGACTTACCGCTTGGCGCGGCAGTGACCGCATGACGATAAAGAAATCGCCGACGGTCAGGCGGGCGTTGCCCTCGAAGTCGAGAAAGCCGATCTTATTTTGCTTGCAGAGCGCCTGCGCTTCCGGTGAAAGACAGGGCGCGATGAGAACGGGGATGGTATCGGCTGCAAGAGGCGCGTGACCGTTCTGCCCTTCGCATAACACCGCGCGCAGGCGGTCCGGTTCACCATCGGGATTCACGTCGCACGCCAGCGTATGGTTGTGACCGTTGATGGTAATGCGCGCACGGATGGCGGCAACTCCCCCACTGGGCTGCGATTCATGCTTGAGTTCAATCAGCTTGATGGCCGAAAAACGCCCGAGCAAGGCCCTGAGCGCATCGGCGGCGCGCGCTTCGAATTCAGTCAACACTGTGCCCGTCTTCATCGGTCTCTCCCATCTCGTACAGCAATGGAGCCGCGGTTTCCTTTTTAGCGGGGCCGAGAACGAACGAATTGTCTCCCGAAGGAGTCATCGCCAGCGGAACCGGCGCGCGTCCGTTGCCGTTGCGCTGCTTCGATTCAAGCCAGAGGCACAACCGGGGATCGTGGATCTCCGGCTTGTCGTGCCAGAAACCCGGACTCAGCCCGCACTCGATGAGCAGGTGGTCGAGCCGGAGCTCAATCTGCGTTACCCGCTTTGAAAAATAGCGGCGCACGTTATGAGCGCCTACATAGAGCCCGGTGACCCGGTGGCCATTGCATTGTGAAGTGACAACCATCGAACTCCTCCGCCCGGTTGAATCCCCGTTGAGTCCGCTTTCAAATGAAAACCCGCGCGGCGGGTTTCCGTAAGAAACCGCATGTTGCAGCATTAACTGGCAAAAGCCCATGATTGCGGGAAACTGCGTTGAACGATGCAGGCCCATTGGACGCAAAAGGATGCATGCCTACGACCCTGCGATGACTTTCATCGGCGAACAAACCCGAGGAGTACTTGCTACTGAAGCGCAGCGAGCAGCGCGATGATTGACGGCGAGAGAAATCGCCGATCTGGAAGGGGACCGAAGGAAGGCCAGGATGAAATCCGACGTTCGCTGAGCGGCCATCCCGACCGCCTGCGACTCTTCCCTCACTCTCTGTGGAAATCTTGGACCTGTTCTCGATCCATGTCAAGGCGATTCGATGAAGGTTGGAAAAAGATTGCGCGGATCGTTGTGAAAAAGTTCTCCCGACGGAGTTCTCGATGGAGCTGCAGATTTTATTCGTGTCTCGACGATTTGAGCGGTTCCCCAATTCACGTGCTCTATCCGGCACCTCGCAGCATGGCTTTTTCTCGATGAAAAAGCCACTCGACGGTTGCGGACCTGGGTGCAGCAATTGCGGAACCGCTTTAGCGGGCGCGCGAAGATGGCTCGTCGGAGAAGATCTGTCCGTCGCGAATGTGG
>CAZVYV010000781.1:0-1598 GCA_964630985.1 uncultured Occallatibacter sp. | reverse complement strand
TCGACTACTCCATCTTCGATGCTCTTCGCGCCGGATTCGGCAAGCTCGTCTTCGTGATCCGCAAGGATATCGAGCAACAATTCCGCGAGATCGTCGGCGCGCGATTCGAGAAGCGCGTTGCGGTCGAATACGTCTTCCAGGCACTCGAAGACATCCCTTCGCGCTTCACCGTTCCCGCCGGACGCACCAAGCCGTGGGGCACCACGCAGGCTATCCTCCTTTGCGCGGACGCAATCCACGAGCCGTTCGCCGCCATCAACGCCGACGATTTCTACGGCGCCGACGGCTACCGCTCCCTGGCCGGGCAACTGACTTCCGGCTCGCAAGACTATTCGATGGTCGGCTTCGTCCTGCGCAATACGCTCTCCGACTTTGGCTCTGTGGCACGCGGTGTTTGCCAAGTCTCCGACGATGGCTACCTCCAACACATTGCCGAACTTACGAAAGTGGAGCGCGACGGAAACGGCGCGCGCAATATCGATGCCGCCGGAACCGTGACGAAATTGACAGGCGACGAGCCGGTCTCAATGAATATGTGGGGATTTACGCCGCAAGTCTTCGATCAACTGCGCGAGAATTTTGAGAAGTTCCTTGAAACCAATGCCGCCGACTTGAAATCCGAATGCTACATTCCCAGCACCGTTGGCGAGTTGGTTCGCGCTGGACAGGCACGTGTCAAAGTGCTGCGCTCGCGCGATTCCTGGTTCGGCGTCACCTATCGCGAGGACCGCCCACGCGTCGTCGAGAGTATCCGCCGGCTCATTGCGGACGGATCCTATCCTGAAAAGCTTTGGTCTGAAAGTCTCCAGTCATGAGCTCGCTGATCGACGCGCAAGCCGCAGCCGGCAAATTTGAATTCCGCGGCGCGGTTTCGGGCGTGGCGACCCATGGCGGCGGCCACATCAACGACACGTTTCTCGTCACATGCCAGGCGCCGGGCGCGCCGGCTCGCTACATTCTACAGCGCATCAATCGCCACGTTTTTCACGATCCTGTTGCCGTGATGCAAAATATCGAGCGCGTGACGGCGCACCTTGCCGCGCAGGAAATGGGTGAGCCGGACGGTGCACGCCGCGCGCTTCAACTTGTTCCCGCGCAAGACGGGCGTAATTGGTTTGTCGATGCGCAGGGAGAAACGTGGCGCGCCTATCGTTTGATTGAGAACGCGCGGACCTTCGAAACGGCGACGTCTCCCGATCAGGCGTACCAGGCAGCGCGCGCCTTTGGCCATTTCCAGCAGCAGCTTGCCAGCTTGCCACCTCCGCGCCTCAACGAAACGATTCCTGACTTTCATAACACGCCCAAACGCTTTTGGGCGCTGGAGCAAGCAATCGCAGCCGATGCCGCCGGACGCGCCGCGCTGGCCAAACCGGAGATCGAGTTTGCGCGCTCCCGGCAGGCAATCACTGGCGTTTTGCTCGACGCCAATCTTCCCGAGCGCATCACGCACAACGACACCAAGTTCAATAATGTTTTGCTCGATGACAAAACGGGTGAAGCCGTCTGCGTGATCGATCTCGACACCGTGATGCCTGGCTTGGCGCTTTACGACTTCGGCGACATGGTGCGCACCACAACCAGCCCGGCGAAGGAGGACG
>CAZVYV010000780.1:0-1599 GCA_964630985.1 uncultured Occallatibacter sp. | reverse complement strand
ACCGGCCGCGACGCCGCGCACAAGCGCATGAGCGACATGCTCAACCGCGGCGAAAAGTTGCCCGTCGACCTCAGCGGCCGCTTTATTTATTACGTAGGACCTGTGGATCCAGTACGCAACGAAGTTGTCGGACCCGCTGGCCCCACGACGGCCACGCGCATGGACAAGTACACGCGCCAGATGCTTTCTGAAACCGGACTCCTCGGCATGGTCGGTAAGGCCGAGCGCGGGCCCGAAGCGATCGAAGCGATCCGCGAGTTTGGCGCGGTCTACCTGATGGCAGTTGGCGGCGCAGCGTATCTCGTCTCCAAAGCCATTCGCGGCTCGCGCCTGCTGGCCTTCGAGGACCTCGGCATGGAGGCGATCTACGAATTCGACGTGAAGGACATGCCCGTCACCGTGGCCGTCGACTCTAAAGGCACGAGCGTGCACATCACAGGCCCCGAGGAATGGCAGAAGCGCATCGCCGGAATCCCGATTTTGCAATAAGCCTGCGGCGCTTTTGTTTCGTGCTTATTTGGAGAGCGAAATTGAAGGGCCACGCACCACGTTAGGCAACGCCTCGTGACGAATAAGCTGCTACGCTGCAAGAACTGTGAATGGGTTTGTTCTTCTCGCGCTCTGTGCGGCGTTCTCCGCCGCCAGCGTCTGTGCCCAAACCTCCGGCTGGCAGCCTTCGCCCGGCCACACGCAGATCCCAATATGGCCCGGCGCAGCGCCCGATCCGCAGCCGGCCAATCCAAATGAAAATGGGGGCCAGGAGACCGCGAAGACAGAGATTAAAGATCTGGTTGCGGGCAAGCCGTGGACTTATGTCGAGAATGTTTCCACACCCACGATAACGGTCTATTCGCCAACCGGCACAAACACCGGCGCTGCCATCGTCGTCTTTCCCGGCGGCGGCTACCAGATTCTGGCCATCGACCTTGAGGGCACCGAAGTTTGCGACTGGCTGACGCAGAAAGGAATCACATGCGTTCTGTTTAAGTACCGTGTGACCGACGTTGGTCCGTATCCCAAGTCCGGCCCGTATCCGGAGTCGCCGATGGCCCTCGAAGACGCGCAGAGAGCGCTGCGGTTGGTCCGCTTTCGTGCTGCGGAGTGGCACATCGATCCGCACAAGGTCGGCGTGCTCGGCTTCTCCGCCGGTGGGCATTTGACGGTGGCAACAAGCGTCTACTTTGACAAGCGTCTCTATTCGGCAGTGGATGCGGCTGACCAACTCAGCTGCCGTCCAGACTTTGCCGTGGCCATCTATCCTGGGCACCTTTCCCGGGCAGCAGCGGAGTACGATGCCGGCTTCGGCACGACGAAGTACGCACTTCCTCCGCCCGATCCGCTCGCGACCGCCGACGACAATCTCGGCCTGAATCCCGACATCCACGTCACCGGCGAGACGCCGCCCACGTTTCTCTTGCAGGCCGAAGACGATCACGTCGACAGTGTCTACGACTCGCTGTCCTATTACATTGCGCTCAAGAAAGCCGAAGTTCCGGCGGAGATGCACTTGTACGCGCAAGGCAACCACGCGTTCGGGCTGCGGCGCACAGAACTGCCGATCACCGCTTGGCCTGCATTAGTCGAAACCTGGCTGGGAAC
>CAZVYV010000779.1:0-1600 GCA_964630985.1 uncultured Occallatibacter sp. | reverse complement strand
TGCTCATCAGTCAGATCGAGGTCGGCTGGCTTCATGAAGTTCTGTGCGAGCATTTGGTTTCTCCGGTTGGTTGATGGTGCGTGCCGCATGCTTGGCTCGGTGTATGGCACGATTTGCGATGCCAGCGCGCTGTTTATTGAGTTCCAGCCATCGGGCCTTTGCGCGCTCGGAGGCGGCGAGGATGGCAGCTTCTTCCTTCGTGAGGAAGTTGCGCCAATTCCACTTCGCTTTGCGCTTCGCATAGGACATGGTTATTATTTTGCTATCTTCGCTGCGAAGCGTTTGATCATCCGGTCAACTGCGGCCGGAACCTCCGGGCCATTCTCCGGGCCATTCGGGACGACCTCGATGTCCTCGTCGTCGTCTGGACCGGCGATCGTCAATGACGCATGTCCGGTCGGGAGGTGCTCGCATTCGAAGCGGTAACCGCGGTCGGTTATCAGCGATGCCAACTTGGCGATCTCTTCCGGCCGATCGATCGTGACAGGCTCCCGCCGACCATCTGGCCGGAGGTATTGCGTGAAGTGGATGTCTGGCATGCTCGGTCTCCTTGAGTTAAATTCTATCGCTTCGCCCCTCCCTTGGCCTGGGGCTGGGTAAGGCCGGGAGGGGCGTCGCGTTATCCCGCCGGGAAGCGGGTATTCAGTCCCGTTCGGTATTCGGCATCACCCCCCTTCATCCTTGGCCATAAGCACCAAGAGATATTCCTGTCTTGCGTGTCAGCTGGTAAGCGTAGGCCAGCGGCAGAGGGTCGTATTCGCTGAATGCGCCGTCGTAGGCAAAGCCACGAAATCCCTTCGGGTCGGTCGAATAGATATGCAAACCTCGGGCAAAATCGTAGCGATACGTGGCGTGATGAAATTGCCCTGACTTCAGCAGGTTCTTGAGGTGTTCGATTGTCATTTTCATTCTCCGGTCAGGTTGGCCTTGCATCCAACGCGGAAATAGTCTCATATCAGTGCCGAGCCGTCAACAGTTATTTTTGAGGAGCCAAAATAAAATGCACGATGGGGATGAAATTTTCTTTCGGATCGGCGGTATACTCCACGAGTCCCGAATGGACGAATGTTACGGCAAAACGCAAGCTTCATTCCGAAAGAAATGGCCGGAAACGTTGAAGGATTTCCGAGCGCAGCGCATGGCCGGTCAGCCGTGGATTGACGTCGCCGTGGCCCAGGTCCGCGGCCTGATCAAGGCTGGAATTATCGCATGAAAACAGTCACATTTACGTGCAGTGTGCCGCCGGGCGTCAACGAGCTGTATGCAAATCGCAAGACGAAACCGAACGCGCGCTATCCCGGCCGGATCATGACGCCGAAGTACGCCGCCTGGCGCAAGGAGGCCATGCAGATGCTCATGATCCAACGCGCCCGCCCGATCAAGGGTCGGGTTGATATCGATGTCTATATTGACGAGGCATCGACGAGCGACCGGATCGATATAGACGGACGGACGAAGGCGCCAATCGATGCCCTAGTTGCCTTTGGGATCATTCAGGACGACAGCAAGCCGTTCGTCCGGCGCGCACAAGCGCGATGGGATAATGTGCCAGAGGGCTGCCGGATTGTGATTACTCTAATCGACTGAGGAGATGGCTGAT
>CAZVYV010000778.1:0-1600 GCA_964630985.1 uncultured Occallatibacter sp. | reverse complement strand
ACGAACGGAAGGTTCTCGCGGATGTCGGTGAGGGTGCGTTTCATGGGGTTACTCCGCAGCGAAAGCATTCTCGCCCATATCAAACGTATCCTGAATTTTTAGGTCGCCGCGCGCGATGCTATCGACGTTCTTGACTGCCTGCCGATAATAACTCGGCTTGAGTTCGATGCCGATGCCACGGCGGCCGTTGATGACGGCACCGTACACCTCGCTGCCGACCCCCATGAACGGTGTCAACACGATCTCGCCCGGGTTGCTCCACAGCACCAGTGCGCGCTCAATCACGTCGAGTTGCAGCGGGTGGACGTGCTTTTCATCCTCTTCATCCCGAGCCTGCTTGAACGGAAGTACGCGGCCGATGCGGATGTCGTCCCAAAACGCGGAGGCATACTGCCTCCAAATCCAATGCGAGAACCTGTTCTCGATCTGGTTTCCCGTCCACCCGCGATACCGGAGCAAGTCGCTCGGTATCTGCCGCTCGCCGGCATATTCCATCAGGCCGGTGGGATGCGCGATCGGAACCGGGTTCTTGCCCTTGCGGCGGAATACCAGCAGATAGTCGGCCGATGCGACGCTGCACCGCGAGCTATCCTCCACGATCGTCTTGTGTGCGAGGTTCTTGGCCATCGTGCGGTTGCGCACCGCCAGCGGTTCCTTCCAGATGGCGTAGCGTGCAATGTACTGGAGGCCGTGCTTTTCATGCAGCCGGATGATATCGCCGGGGAAATCGATGAGATAGTCCGTCCCGCTGTTGCCGCTCGGAACGTCCATGCAGTGCACCGCAGTCATGCGGCCCGGCATCGTGAGGCGCGAAATCTCCTCAACAACAAAAGCATAGTGCTCAAAAAACTGATCGTAGTCCCTGCAGTTGGAAAGGTCGCGGTCGCTGGAACTGTAATGATACAGGCCCCCGAACGGGGGCGAGTAGATCGAGAGATGCACCGATGCCGATGGCAGTTTTGCCATGACATCAATACAGTCACCGTTGTATAGCGCATACTTGTCGTCAATCTTCTGGTCTCCTATAGCCATGACGGAACCTCTTGATGCCTAGAAAAATCCACACCACGATCGATGCGGATTGATTGGTTCATGTGTTCGACCAAATCCGAAAACATCTTGTCTGCCGCCTTGGCCTTGCGCTGAAGGTTCTTAAGTACGGACTTCTCGCCCTCAGTAGTGATGATGTCCACGTTGACCGGTAGCTTTTGGCCGAACCGCCAGCAGCGGCGGACGCCCTGATAGTATTGCTCAAACGAGTGCGACGGAAACGTGGTGACGTGGTTACAGTGCTGGAAATTCAAACCCCACGCACCGATCTTCGGCTTCGTCACCAGCACGCGGATTTGGCCGGCGGTGAAGGCTAGAAACGCCGCCTCCTTCGCGTCGTCGCTGTCGCTGCCGCTGATCTGGACGGACCCCTTGACCATCTCGGCGAGCATGTCGCCCTCATCATTGAGATGGCACCACATCAGCGCCGGCCTGCCGGTATCGGCGACCAGCGCAGCAGCGCGCTCGCACCTCTCTTCGATCGTGCGGCGGCGCTCGTCGCGCTGCTCGCGCAAGCCAACTGCGGGAAGCGTGAACAGCATCCCATCGG
>CAZVYV010000777.1:0-1603 GCA_964630985.1 uncultured Occallatibacter sp. | reverse complement strand
CCGTATCGAACAGGTTGACGCCGGCCTCGAAGCAGATGTCGATCATCCGCCGCGCTTCTTCAACTTCGGTTGACCCGAAGCCTTTGAAGAACTCGTTGGACCCGCCAAACGTCGCGGTCCCAAAACTCAACGCGGAAACTTTGAGGCCGGAGCCTCCAAGCAATCGATATTCCATGGCGTTTTGGATGCCTCATCTCGCCGCAGGATGCGGCAACGTTTCGCCTTCACTCCGGCAGCAGATTCAGTCCGAAGTCGGCTGGATCGCCCAGCACATTCAGATAGTAGTTCTCATCGGGATAGGGAACGTAAATCCGGTCGCCGGGCCTCACCTTGGAGTATTTCTGCCAGCGCGGATTGCTGTGGTCTTCGCCGGCCAAATCGGTAAACGTAAACGTCATCCACGGCCACACGCGGATGTAATCGACCGCAACCTGCGGCACGCGAGCCTTTTCGCTTGTCACCCTGCCATAAATGCGCACCAGCGCCAGCGCCGGAATCTGCGCCGGATCCACTTGCAGCTTGGCGATAAAGTCCCCGTCACCGCTTTTTGCCACCAGCATAATGTGGCAGTCCGTCATGCCGTCGAAGAAATGATGCTGCACCACGAGAGTCGCGTCGCCGCCTTTTTCGGCTGGCGGAGTAATGCCGCGCACGATTCCGAACCACGCCACGAATGCGCCCGTCTTCCCATGCATCGTGTAATTGCCGCCGAACGCCGTATCGTTGGTCTTCTCCGTATCGCTCAGGCGCGCAAAGAAAGGCGCTTCGTTTGCGAGCGGCCTGTACTCGCAGGTAGCCAGCGTGTCACTGGGTTTCAATTTCTTTACCGGCTGCACGTCGATCGGCGTCTGCGCAGCCGCGCTCAGGGTTAGTGCGCCGATCGCGGCCGTCGCCAGCCATCGCATGCTAATCCCCATCGCGGAACTTCGCGGACGGTCTGGAAGCTTCATATTGCAGGAAGTCTATCGCAAAATGGAAGAGCCGCCATCGCTCCGGGCGGCTCGTTTCTGACACTGACCACTACGAACTACGAACTGTGAACTACGAACTGCCTTCAGCAGCTCAGCACATCCTGCAGCTTGGTCAGCGTGCGGTGCAGGTCCTTGTCTGTCCGGCGCTGCTCGTCGATCTTGCCGATCGAGTGCATCACAGTGGTGTGATGTTTGTTGCCGAACTGGCGTCCGATCTCCGGCAGGCTCGCTTCCGTCATCTGCTTGGCCAGGTACATCGCGATCTGCCGCGGCACCACCACATTGCGCGAGTTGTTTTTCTGCTTCAGGTCCGCAACGCGCATGCCAAATTGCTCTGCAACAGCGCGCTGGATCGCCTCGATGGTGATCTTGCGCACCTGCATATCGATGAACTGCTTCAGGCACTGCTGCGCCGCAGCCAGCGAAATCTCCATGCGATTCAGTTGGCACCATGCAATCAGCCGCACCAATGCGCCTTCCAGCTCACGGACATTCGTCCGCACATTCGACGCCACAAACAGCGCCACGTCCGTCGGCAGTTGCGCCTGTTCGCTTTCCGCCTTCTTTAGGAGAATGGCCACCTTCGTTTCAAGGTCAGGCGGCTGAATGTCAGCGATCAATCCCCACTCAAA
>CAZVYV010000776.1:0-1604 GCA_964630985.1 uncultured Occallatibacter sp. | reverse complement strand
ATCGAAATACGACACTACTTCCATTTCCGATGGCGAGCAACAAGATGTTTCCCGTCGCAAGAGCGCGCGTCCCTGCCGCTTCATCCATCTCCGCCGCGCGCAACCCCTTGTCGGCGGCCAGCGCCTGCACCAGTTGCGGCGTGGTTGCGCCCACGGGCAGCACATCGGCGGGACGATTGCGGAACGCGATTCCCAATCCCAGTGCGAGCAAAATGGGAAAAACGAAGATCCAGAAGATTGCCTCCGGCTCGCGCAACGTGAGCTTGAAGCGCGTTACGGTGAGTTGGTACAGGCTGCTTAATTCGAGCCTATTCATCGCGCAGGTTCCTTCCCGTCAGGCGCACAAACACGTCTTCGAGCGTGGCCGAATGCGTGCGGAATTCGCTCAAATGCACACCCTGCGCCTCGAGAGCAGCAAAGATGCGAGGTACTGCCGTGTGCATCTCACTTACCGAAAGTTGGTGCAACGCACCATCCACACGATGCGATTGCACACCGGCAATGGCCTTCAGAGCCTCCACATCAACTACTGCGTTGGCGGATTTCTGAGCGGCTGAATCGAGAGAGCTCGCCGCAAACTCCACAATGTCCTCGCCGCCCACCGTCGCGATCAGTTCATTGGGCGTGCCCAGCGCAATCACGCGTCCATGGTCCATGATCGCCACGCGATCGCAT
Source organism: uncultured Occallatibacter sp. (assembly GCA_964630985.1). Classification (GTDB taxonomy): domain Bacteria; phylum Acidobacteriota; class Terriglobia; order Terriglobales; family Acidobacteriaceae; genus Telmatobacter. The sequence goes on along the minus strand of CAZVYV010000776.1, from coordinate 929 downwards.
AGCCGCTCCGCCTCTTCCATGTAGTGCGTGGTCAGGATGATGGTGCGACCCGCCTGCTTCAGGCGCTCCGCGAGATCCCACACATGACGCCGCGCTTGCGGATCGAGCCCCGTCGTCGGCTCGTCGAGAAACAGCAACTCCGGATCGCCGACCAGCGCCGTCGCCATGGCCAGCCGCTGCTTTTGCCCGCCGCTTAAACCGCCCACGCGCGCCCGCCGCTTCTCCTCAAGCTGCGCCAGCGCGATGGCCTCATCCAACGTCATGCCACGCCGATAAAAACTCCGAAACAGGCGCAGCACTTCTTCCACCGTCAGCTTGTCGGGAAATTGCGTTTCCTGCAGTTGAATCCCGATGAACTGCCGCAGTTCGCTGGCATCCTGTTGCCAGTTCCAGCCCAGCAGCTCGACAGTGCCCGAATCCGGCGTCGTCAGCCCCTCGCAAATCTCGATGGTCGTCGTCTTCCCTGCACCATTCGGCCCCAGCAGCCCGAAGCACTCGCCCGGACCAACTTCCAGATCGATCCCGTCGACGGCGCGCACTTCGCCAAATGCCTTTTTCAGGCCGTGAATGCTCAGGGCAGCGGCGTCCACATCCCCCTGCGCCCCGGAAGCACTTGCGTCCGCGCGATTTCTCAGTCTCTGCACCACATCAGACTAACCTTTCCGCCGTTTCTGAAGATCAAACGGAGGTCCGAACCAGCTTCTCATCAAGTTATTAAACTCTGACTCGATTTTGACGCATTTTTCACCCTTTAGCCGCGCCTCTGGCACCAAGGTGGTGCCATTCGCGCGCTGACTCACCGTGGAGCTTACAATGTCTTCGAACCTACTGTGGCTTAATTCCTCGCGCGAGGTATATCGTGACCGCTCCTGCACTGCCCGATCTCGGACCTGAAGGATCCCTCAAAACCATGAGAACCGCCGCCGGCT
>CAZVYV010000775.1:0-1604 GCA_964630985.1 uncultured Occallatibacter sp. | reverse complement strand
CAACTGCGCGCGCCCTGGAGATGAATGTACTTGCAGATGGTGCGCTTGTTGCAGGTTTCAAATGAGCCGAGTTCAGTGGGGCTGGCGTCTGCCTTGCGGACGAGGGTGGTCGGGTATTCGGCGTGGGCGGGGTAGCTCAACAGATAGAAGACGGCGGGAGCAGATTTGTCTTTTGAAGCGAATGTAACCTGCTTGTTGCCGCGACCGATGTAGAGCACGTCGAGATTGTCGAGGTCATAGCTCTTGCCTTCGACAGTGATGATGCCCGCACCGCCGATGTTGAGCGCACCCAGCTCGCGGCGCTCGGTAAAGTAGGTCGCGCGCAGATCGGGATCGGTCGGAAGGACGATGGGGGCTTCGAGCGGCGATGCGAAACCGACGACTGCGCGATCGAGGTCGACGTAATTGAGATGGAGTTTGCCGGGCTCGCAAAGGTTCACGAGCAGGAATGTGTCGCGGAGCTCATCGGTGTTCATGCGCGGGTAGCGCACAGGGTCAGCCATTAGAACGGTCTTCATGAAAGCAGCTCCTAGCTATTAGCTTTTAGCCGTTAGCTCGTTCTCGATCTCCCGGGGTTCGCATTCCAACTCAATATTATTGCGTGGGAGGCGTCGGAAGTTCTAGCGGGTTCCAATTGTCGGAGCCGCGAAGAAAGACCGAGGGCTCGTATTGCTTGGCTTCGTCGGGAGTGAGGAAGTGGGTGTGCGGATCGCGCTGATCGTGTTGCGCGCCCGGACCGGATGAGTCGATCTCCGCGTAGAAGGTGGTGTCGAGCATGCGTGTTTGTTCAGCGTGCCATTCGCTCCAGCCGGCAGGGGCGATCTTATCGTCCATCCAGGTGTGCATGTAGATGACCGTTGAATAGGCGCGCCAAGGGCGGCCGAGAAAGACGTTGCCGACGACACCGGGATCGGCAGTGAGCTTCGAGTGGTCGATGACGAAGCCGGAGTCTTCGTCGGGATAGTGTTTGGACTGCGCGGTGATGAAGCCGCCGTTGTGCGGCGTGGAGTGAATCTCGCAGTTCTCAAAGACGGCCTTCGAGTCACCAAAGATAAAGTCGACGTTGCCTTCAACGTAGCAATCAGAGAAGTACTGGCGCGTGGGCGTGCAGCCTTGCGTGTTCTGCGTGCAGCCGTGGCTGCCGAGATAGACCGTGTCCTGATTGCCGAGGAGATGGACGTTGTGGAAGATGGCGCGGTCGCCAGTGACGAAGAGTGCCAGCGCCTGCGAGCCTTGCGGCAACTGCTCGTGGGTGCGGTTGAAGTCGTTCTGGAAGGTGATGTTTTCCGCGAAGAAATTGTCGGCGGTGACGTTGATGGTGGCGGAATGAAGCGTGCCGCCGTTCTGCCCGGCGCTGCGATCGTTGACAATGACGGTCTTGCCGGCGTCAGCGTTGGCGCTGCGAATCGTGATGTTGGGCTTGTCGATGGTAATCACTTCGCGATAGACGCCGGGCGAGATGGAAAGAACAGCGCCGCCGGTTTTGGGTGCCATGTCGAGAGCGCGCTGGATGGAGTAATAGTCGCCAGTCCCGTCGGCGGCGACGTAAAAGGTTTTGTCTTCGGGCGGGATTTTGCCCGCCATCTCGGGAGCGGTTTTGTCTT
>CAZVYV010000774.1:0-1604 GCA_964630985.1 uncultured Occallatibacter sp. | reverse complement strand
TACACCAACCACAGCACACTACGCAGTTGTCCACGGAGTAACCTAGGGAATTATCCTTGCGGTCAAGGTTATGCCCACCGGGTTTTCTGTAGGCATAAACCTTTCGCCAGTACAAATTCGCGCCGCAATAATGGCACTCTTTTACGTTGGTAAACACTAGGTAGTCTTCATAAGACAAGTCTACTGTGTGTTTCCTTCTTTCTGCTACGTAAAGCAGCTTGTTGTAAACAGATTCAAAAGGAGATTTTGTTATAGCTTCCAGACGAAGACAGCCACAACTTCTGCTGTGTCCATTCATAAGCCACGCGGCTCTTACTGTTCTCTCGATACCACAAGCACACCGACATAAATATTGGTATCTGTCATGTACTTTTTCTGGTAACTGCTTAAGTACAGTCCAGTTCCCTATAATTTCACCGGTCAAATCCCGATGTTTTTTTCTTTTTCTTCCGTCTGGCACCTCAAACGGGCACGTTTCTCCGCAGCTTTTAGTTTCTCCTTTCTGTAAATTGTTTGCGACTACCGCACGTTCGACTCCGCATTTACAACGACATAACCATTTAACAGCCTCTCTCTTGTGCGCTCGGGGAGCCAGACCCACTACTGTCCACAAGCCAAACACTGCTCCTACTGTAAATTTTGCCCAACGTTTTCTCATACTTCTATTGCTTTTGTTCCTTCCTCAATCTTCTTTTCTACCGCTGCTTTTACCTTAGAAAACTCCTTCGGGTCATTCTTCAATAGGGCTTTAAACGCGGGTAAGCCGTTCGCCACGTTCACTCCCCCCAGCCTGAACCATGCACCTGCTTTTTCAAAAGTACCAATTGTGTCTCCGTACTCAATTAATGAGCCTTCCCGATCAAAACCCGACCCGTAGAGCAAGGTGATAAAAGCTTCTCGGAAAGGAGGGCCACATTTGTTCTTCTTAGCTGTTATCTTTATGGTGTGCCCAAGGAGTTCATTGCCCAACTTTATTTCCTCCTTACGACGTACATCAAGGCGTACAGAAGAGTAGAACTTTAATGCCCTTCCTCCGCATGTCGTCTCGGGAGAGCCAAACATAACTCCGATTTTTTCTCGTATTTGGTTAGTCCAGATAATACTAACGCCTTTCTTGGCACACTTAGCTGTTAAAATTCTGAGCGCCTGCGACATAAGCCGACTAAGCAACCCCATGTGCATGTCACCGATTTCTCCCGCTAACTCTGCGGCAGGGGTAAGAGCAGCGACTGAATCTACTATGATCAAGTTTACTACTTCTGACTCAACAAGGTTGTCTACAATGTCGAGTGCTTCTTCTCCGCTGTTAGGCTGGGAAACTAGTAGTTTGTCTACGTTTACACCAAGCAAAGAAGCCCAAGACACGTCCAAAGCATGCTCGGCGTCAATCATAGCACATATACCGCCCGCTTTTTGGCACTCCCCTATAACATGCAGAGCAAAACTTGTTTTCCCGCTAGATTCGGGTCCATACAACTCTACCATTCGCCCTATGGGAATTCCTCCTGTGCCAATGACTCCATAGTCCAATGTTGGCAGGCCCGTGCTAATGCTTGGCAGTTTTCTTCCCACCTTGTCTCCTAGGAACACCAAAGAGTTTGTGG
>CAZVYV010000773.1:0-1606 GCA_964630985.1 uncultured Occallatibacter sp. | reverse complement strand
AGGCGATTCCCTTCCCGGAAGTTGCACAAAATTCAGTGTTTGAGGTGGTTTCCATGTCTTTCCCCCGTTTGATCTCGCCGATCCGGCGCGCAGGTCTGATGGTCGTCGCGGGCTTGGCCGTGGCCGGTTTTGCCGTTGCGCAATCTGCTCCCTCCCCCGCCCCATCCATCGATCAATTCACTCATAGCCCATTCAGCACGGGCTACTCGTCGAGTCAGGACGGATTGGGCCACGCGGGGCTGAGCTCATCGGGATTGCAGATGGCGGAGTTCTCGCTGCCCGGTAATCCAGCTTCGGGCGGCGCTGCGGCGTTTGGTGGCGGGGGCCAATACGGCCAAGGCGGCGATTCCGGCGGGGGCCACCACGGGGTTTTTCACCATCCTCTCGCATTTGAGGCCGGTGGCGGATTCAACGCGCCGATCGGCAACGACACGCCATTCATCACGTGGGGCGGCAACTTCACCGTCGGCGCAGGCTTCCATTTCACCAGGGTGTTTTCCACGCTGGTGGAGTATCAGTTTATTGACGACAAGCTGCCAGGCGCGTTCATATCGGCGGAAAGCTCCGCTGGGGCCACGTCCGGCGACGCACATATCAGTGCAATTACCGGCTCCCCAGTCATCAATCTGTTTCCCAAGAAAACGAATGGCGCCTACCTGGTTGGCGGCTTCGGTTACTACCATAAATCGACGAACTTTGGCGCGTTCGAATGCTGCGATATTTATGGCGACGAGGTGAATGTCACGATTGGCTCTTTCACCTCCAACCAGTGGGGCGGCAACGCCGGCTTTGGGATTTACCATCGCCTGGGCGGGGATTTGTACGGGCCCGATACTGCCGGCACATCCGAGCTTTTCGCCGAAGCACGCTACACCTTCATTCATACCCCGCCGGTCACTCAACCGAATGGCCTCGGAACTACTGAGCTGATTCCGGTCACGGTAGGCGTTCGCTTCTAGACCGTTGCGTGTGAGCAGGATTTTGGGCCGATTCTTTCATGGCGAAGGAATCGGCCTTTCTGTTTCACCACGGTTTGCGTTCTTCCTGCGTAGGCGTTCCGACGTCGCCGCGCTCGATCCGCTCAAGGAACGCACGCGCTAATTTGCGCTCACCCGGATGGCTCTCGCCATGGATGGTGCAGAGGTCGAGGAACTCGTCGCAGAGCGCATTTCTTTCTTCGTGCTGGGCGAAGACACTCTGGAGCGCGACGGCCAGTTCGCGCAGACGCGCCGCTTCCGGCCAGGACTTTCCTTCTTCCTCGTCCATCAACTCCGAGAACAGGCCGGTACGGCCGCGGGCACATTCATCGAGACATGCCAACAGTTGTTCGCTGAAGACGCGGCTGAGCATTTCAAGTTGGCTGGAAGGAAGTTCGTCGCGCGAGTCGATATTCATGGCCGGTTCCGTCGCCCCTACGGGGCTGCCTATCATTTTTGCTGCATTCCCAGGACTGCGCTTCGCTTGTCCTGGGCTATTTTCCTTGATCCCTACGGGATCTTTATGCCGGTCGACTGAGGTCGTGCCCCGCTTCGCGATTTATGTTGCTGGATCTTATTTTGCGTGCATTGCCGCTTCGATTTCGTCTGCGGTGTGGGGCAGCGCGGCG
>CAZVYV010000772.1:0-1609 GCA_964630985.1 uncultured Occallatibacter sp. | reverse complement strand
AGCCCGGCCGCGTCCCAATTCGACAGCCACGCGTGGATCGCGAAGTCCTGCGCCGCCTCTTTACGTTCTGCCGGGGTGAACTCGCTGATGTTCTTCTTTTCGAGCTTCTGCCACTCCGTTGCGACGTGCTCGCCGCCCTCGACCTCGCGATAGTTCAGCGTCTTGGCGCCGGCCAACCGATAGAGCCGCGCCGCCGCCTTTTCGTTTTCGGCGTGCGCCTTTGTCGGGGCCTTCTTGACGTAGAACTTCTCGCCCTTTTCGCCCTCGTAGGTCCCGCCCTCGTTGGAACCGAGTTTGCCGCCGGTCTTCTTGAGGTTCCCCATCTTGAGCGCTGGCTTGGCCGACCCGCCGCTCCCGGAACCGAATTTACCGTCCGGCGCCCTCGGATGGTCCTCCTCGTGGAACTCGGCATCGCAGGCCAGCAGGTTCCCCATGAACAGCGCCATATCGAAGCCTAGTCCTGTTCGCGCCGCTGAGGCGTTCAGCCGTTCGCCCGGCGCGACCCCCGACCCGCCGCAACGAACGCACCCACGGCCTTTGCAGGCCCGGCAAACTGCGTCCTGGGCAAGACGGTCCTTGGCCTGTTTCGCCGCCTTTCGCTTCCGGTTCCATTCGCCGAGCGGAACCCCGCTGTTCGGCGCCGTGGCAAGAGCCGGTTGGTCATCTTCGGCCTCGAGCTCCGCGTCCTCGTCGCGCGACCATTGCGTAAAGTTCCCCTTCAGATCGGCCCAACTGTCCGGCTCCATGCCGTCCGACATGCCCAGGTTGGCGCCGAGCACGTCGCGAACCGCTGGATGGATGGGTTCCGGTAGCTTGTCGAGTGGGAACCAGCCCGCATCGGAATGCTCCGCGTTCAGTTTGGGCTCGAACTTAGTCTCAACCGGCTGCGCGAAGGTGTGGAATACCATCCCGCTCGGCGTGATCTTCCGATCCAGGAGCCGCTTCCGGCCGACCGGCGCTGTTCCTCCGAGTTCTTCACGGGCTTCCCGGTCCGCAGTCTGTTCCGGCGTTTCCCCAGCCTCACCCCCGCCTCCGGGTAGCGCCCAATGCCCGACGAAGTTGTCACGGCCCTGCTCACCGGCCCGCTTCAGCAGCAGAACATCGCCGTCAGGCGCGACAAATACGATACCAGCCGCGATCTTGGCGCCGGCATCAGCGGCGATGAATTCCTTTCCTACCTTCTTCGGAATTCCGAGCGTGCTTTTTCCTTCGGCCGCGGCATACATCGCACGCCGTTGACGCTCACTGACGGGAGGCAAGGTTAGACCGGACCGCTTCGCAATAAGCCGTCCTGCGTCGTCAGCGCATCCGTTTCAGGTCGCCATTCATGCACGGTGTATGGGTCCTCACCCGGACCATGCATTGGCGCGAAGGGCCGAAGTTCTTCCGGACCGAACCGCAAGCTTTCGCCGATCTCATGGTTCATCGTTCGAAGACATTGCTCGAAAATCCAGCGCCGCCAGCTCTTCTCGTTGTACGTCGTGACAGGGACCGGATGGAAATGATCTACGATATACGGCTCGTCGTGATCATAGTTGTTGACGCCGGATATCCGGATAACAAGGCGCTTGGCGCCGTCCTCGTCGACAAGCCGAAACGACCAGCCCGG
>CAZVYV010000771.1:0-1610 GCA_964630985.1 uncultured Occallatibacter sp. | reverse complement strand
GCAGCTCCACCTGCAGGCGCCCATGATGGGTCTGAATACTGAGCTCGTGCACTGAAACGTTGTTGCGAGCGGCTACGGCGCGCACGCGGTCGAAGATGCTCTCCGCCTTGGTCTCGCGCGGAATCGTGTGGATCACGACGTCGGCGCCGGGCAGCGCGCGCTGAACTGCGAAGGTCGCCGCCTCCACCAGGTCGTTCGTGTGCTCAAACGTAAATCGCCGCGGCAGCGCCAGCGTAACATCGGCAAAATAGCCGGCCCCGGCACGCCGCACACGTGCCCGCTCCACGGCCAGCACTCCATCCACGCGCTCCACTTCGCGCACCAGCCGGCGCCGAGTTTCCGCCGGAATCTCGTCCACCAGCGCGGCCACTGCTTCATGACCGAGCCGCACCGTCATGCGCAAAATCATGAGCGATACCACCAGCGCTGCCAGCGGATCGGCATAGTGCAGGCCCGCGATCTGGAGTCTCTCACCGGCCCACGACGCTCCTAGCCCCACAAGCACTGCCGATGTCGCCCATATGTCGGAGGCGAAGTGGAATGCATCGGTAGCCAGCGCCGGCGAGCCCGTGCGAGTGGCCACCGCGCGTAACTGACGCGAACGCCAGACATCCACGCCGATTGAAGTCACTAGCACCAGCACCGGCCACAGCGAGTGGTGTACCTCGACCGGGTGGAAGAAGATTCGCCGCACGGCCTCCCACATGATCCACGCGCACGACAGAGCCATCAGCCCTGCTTCGCTGAAGGCCGAAAGATTCTCGATCTTTCCGTGGCCGTAGGTGTGATCCTCATCCGCCGGTTTGTCGCTCACATGGACGGAAAAGTACGTCATCGCCGCGCCCACAAGATCGAGTCCAGAATGTGCCGCGTCGGAGAGCACTCCCAGTGACCCTGAAAGCAGGCCCGCCGCAATCTTTAGCAGCGTCATGGCCGCCGCGGCTGCCATTGAGTGCCGCGCCACACGCTGCTTCTCTGCAGGAAAATCCGCCTTGGCAGGCTCGATCGCTCGCGAATTGGAGGCAGCTGTCGTCATCGGTTTCCTGGATTCATTTGGGCCGTTCCGCGGTGTATAGCCCAGCGATGCCAAATGTATAGGGCTGCCACGCGCATTGCGCAAAGCCCGCCGCTTGCATCATCTCCACCATTGCGTCAGGCGGCGGAAAACTGTCGACGGAGGTGGGCAAGTAATTGTACGGCCCATCCTTGCCGCAGATCATGCGACCGATGGCGGGCAACACCCGCCGGAAATAGACTGCATAGGCATTCCCCAACAGGCCTCCCGGCTCGCTGAATTCAAGAATTCCCAACTGACCGCCGGGTTTCAGCACACGATGAAACTCCTTTAAGCCCGCCTCGTAGTTCGCCAGGTTCCTGAAGCCAAATGCGGTCACAACCAGATCGAGCGACCCCGCGCGCAACGGCAGATGCAGCGCATCGGCCTCGATTGCCACCGCGTACGGCGCGTCAGCAGCTTTCTTCGGTCCAAACTTCTCCGCGCCGCGCCGCAGCATGGCGGGCGAGAAATCTCCCGCCAGAATCGGACTCGCTCCCCTGGGCCGCCGCTTCAGCAGCGCCATCGTCAAATCGCCCGTGCCGCAGCAAATATC
>CAZVYV010000770.1:0-1610 GCA_964630985.1 uncultured Occallatibacter sp. | reverse complement strand
GCCGTTGCGATAGAAACTGACCTCGTCGCCGGGCGCGGTGAACTTGGTGACGAAGTGGGTCTTCATGAAGTCGCCGTCGCGTGCGAATTCTTCGAGGGCCTGCTCACGCGGCTCGTATTCGCGGATGAAGGGCTCGTTGCGTGCGACGACCTCAGCCATTTTGACTTCGATTGCGGCGAGGTCTTCCGGCGTGAAAGGCTTTTCCCGATAGAAGTCGTAGAAGAAACCGGAATCAGTTGCGGGCCCGTGGCCGAGCTTGGTCTCAGGGAAGAGCTCGAGAACGGCGGTAGCGAGAACGTGCGAGGCGGAGTGACGGACGATCTTGAGGGCGTCCGGATCGTTTTCTTTGACCAGCTCAAGACGCGTGTCGGTGGTGAGCGGCGCGGAAAGGTCGACGAGGCGCGGTGCGGCGGCGTCTTCGGCGGCGTACATGGCGGCCTCAGACGGCTCGTCACCACCAGAAGCGGCTTTTGGGACTGCAGCGACGGTGACCGGAGAGATGCGCGCGGCGATGGAGGCTGCGGCGAGGCGCGGCGAGATGGAGTTGGCGATGTCGAGCGGCGTTGTACCGGAGGGCACTTCGCGAATGGCCCCGTCGGGCAGGTGTACGGCGATCATGTTCGTGCTCATAGGTTTGGTGGATTCCGCTCAAGGCCGTGGAATGAAGAATGATGCGGCCAACTCTTGAGGATAGAGGGTTAAAGGCGGTAAGTCGAGTGCGCGGGCAGCGAGTTAGCAGGTCAGCAAGCCAGCGAGTCAGCGACGGCGGGGTGGGCGACGGAGGTCGGAAGTTTTGGGCGGGGTTTTGCCAGTGCCGCGTGCCGGAGATCGACGCCCGAATTCGGCCAAAAAAACGCAAAGGGACCGGGTTCACTCCAGATCGTGCTCAGGAGCGTTCCCAGCCCTAGTGCTGTTTCGAGCTAGATTCTGCCGGAATCCGGCTGATCTTGTTTAGAGCGGCTGTACGTCAGCAGCCTGCCATCCCTTGGGGCCCTTGACAACGTTAAACTGCACCGCTTGGCCCTCTTGCAAGCTCTTGAAACCGCTTGAGTTGATGGCCGAGTAGTGCACAAAAACATCTTCGCCGTTCTGGCGCGAGATGAAGCCAAAGCCCTTCGCGTCATTGAACCACTTCACAGTACCTTGTTCCATTTTGTTCGTATTTCCTGTATTGAATTGCGCTGGATGAATCGGAGCGAACACTGGCAGAATCTTGCTTTTGGGCGAGTACTGCACACGCCCGAATCGGTTCTAACGCTGGCCATATTCTACCATTTTCGTCAAAATAATCACCAGGAATTGTGTGTTCCCTTCTCACCTGTTGGTGTTAGTCCTCGGAAGCTGTTGAACCGTTGAGGCTTAGCGGCGCTTTGTCGCCTATGACCTATGATAGGTTGAGGTCGCCATGGTGAAGGATCCTGTTCCCGAGTTGCTGGCTCGCGCCACCGAGGCGCTTGAGGCGTTTTTTCCCGGATTTGGACTAGACCCGGGGACGGCGACAGAGGAGCTGGCCGAGGTTCTTGAGGAGACCGCGCGCCGCCTGAGCGACAACTACCCCTACTTCCATCCTCTCTATGCCGGGCAGATGCTGAAGCCGCCGCATCCGGTGG
>CAZVYV010000769.1:0-1610 GCA_964630985.1 uncultured Occallatibacter sp. | reverse complement strand
CCGGAACCATGAATGCCGTGGTTGCCGCCACGACGAACTGGGCAACCTACATGACGGCGTTTGATCCCGATGGCGGGACCGGCAACACCATCAAGCAGGCGTTCGCGGCGTGGAAGAACAGCTTCCCGAACCTGTATATGTACGTCTGCTGGGATCCAGACGTAAACGCGCGGTCGCAGCCGCCGCAGGCCGGCACGCTCGGTAGCATTCTGGCGGCGAACGGTGATTCCGGCACCTATCTGCAGTCCGAGCTCACCGACCTCAATCAGGCCGCGTTCATTTGCGGCGCGGCGGCGTCCATCAATTTCCAGCAGACCAGTGGCCGCGTCGACTTCGCATTCCTGAGCCAGGCCGGACTGGTCGCCGATGTCACCACGCTGCAAGCGGCGGTGAACCTTGGCGGTAATCCACAGGTGCTCGGATCATTCGGCAACAACTACAATTATTATGGCGCCGTCGGGTCCGCGAACTCGAATTTCATCTGGGAGCAGCGGGGCGTCGTCACCGGTCCGTTCAAATGGGCCGACAGTTACATCAATCAGATTTGGTTCAATTCATTGTGCCAGCAAGCGCTGCTGGCGCTGTGGGGCGCGTCGAGGTCGATCCCATTCAACGAGGCAGGCGCCGCGCAGATCGAATCTGCGATGGCGACACCGATCGCCGCGGGGCTAAACTTCGGCGTCTTCTCTTCTGGCACGATCTCATCGGGACAGATCGCCTCCGTCAATGCGACCGCCGGCGCCAACATCGCGACCACGCTGCAGACCCAGGGCTATTACCTCCAGGTGCTGCAGCAGTCGTCATTGGTGCGAGCGAACCGCGGGCCGTGGGCGATCACGATATTTTATCTCGACCGCGGCGGGGTGCAATCGATCAGCCTCTCCTCCGTCGCGCTGCAATAGGGAACCGAAGTCATGGGCGACATCAGTTGCGCAAATGCGATTTTGACAATTTCGCAGCCGATTCTTTTTCCGACGCCGCAGCAGATCCAAGGATTCGCCCCAAAAAACATGTTCGATGTTCCGGAGATTCAATCTCTCGAATCTATGATGGGCGCCGACGGCAAGCTTTCGTTCGGTTTCATATACGTCGAGATTCCATGGAACATCACGCTGCAGGCGGACTCTGCGTCTAACCTGATCTTCGATACCATTTGGACGCAGCAGCAGGCAACGAAGGGCGTCTATCCAGTGAATGGGCTGCTCAAACTGCCATCCATTTCTAGCAAATTCACTTTCACGAACGGAGGCCTGAAGCGCTACAAGCCAGCCCCGGACGGCAAAGAAGTGCTCCAAACGCGGAGCTATGGGTTCGTATTTGAATCCATCGCCCCCGCGCCGACGTCGTGATCCGATGGCTGATCTCTGCCCGCGGTGCGAAGACGCTCACCCGCTGATCCGGTGTCCCTATGTCAAGGCGATCACATTCGCCGACACCACCACGCTGTCGATCCGCAGCGTTGAGTTTCTGACCCCGGCGGATTACGGGCCGCAGCCGCTCACCCGCGCGCCGCCGGGCGCGGAAGAATATCCCGATTACCCCCGCCTCGGAAAGCCCTGATGGCCCGCAAGCAGAAAATCGTCGCGATACCGAATTTCCCCGGCACGTCC
>CAZVYV010000768.1:0-1620 GCA_964630985.1 uncultured Occallatibacter sp. | reverse complement strand
CGGTCGTTCCGTTTCGTGCCACGTTTTACGCGGGGCATGTGTTTCTCCTTTTTGGATCCCGCTCATCCGCTTCCGCCAGTTGCGGAGCGCCGGGGAATCCGGTTCAAGCACGTCAAGCTAAAAGCTAAGGGCTAATAGCTAACGGCTGTTTTTACGCGGCTGGAGGCAGGAGGCCGGCGCATTTGGGCGCGACGGCTGTCAACCTCTTCACTCGCTCTCGTTAAGCCTGATCTCTCGCCGGCCGGGAACAATTTCCGAAACAGGCGGGGGCCATGCAACGGCCCATCTGCACGCCCCTCCTCCAAAGAGTCAAGGCGCGGAGCGCTAGGCGTAGGGAATCATGCGCGCGACCTTCAAGTAGTCGCCGTCGCTCACAAGCACACTCTTGCCCAGCTTCCGCTTGCTCTTTTTCGACTTCGACGTAAGGATGTGCCGCGTCTTCGTCTGGCCCCGCTTGATCTTTCCGGTTCCAGTCTTGCTGAAGCGCTTGGCCGCGCCCGAATGGGTCTTCAACTTTGGCATTTTCTTTTTTTCCTGGTTTTGGAGGAGCGTTTTGCTCCTACAACGGGGCCTCATTCGACAGGGATTTCCCCGCTCTTCAGGCCTCAATCAGTATACCGTAAGCGCGATTTTGGCGCGAGAATGCGGATTTCCCGGTCGTGCTCTCATTTGACCGACCACCCGCGCCGGCTAAATGATGGGAGCGACTCAGCCGCCCTCTCGATCGGTCAAAGGCTATACGCCAGCGGATGCTTGGGCTCATAAAGCATGATGTCGTCCGCGCCAGGCACGGCCATCATCGCCATAAGTCCCCACCCCTGATCCCGAATTTCGCCGTGGAACTCCGCTCCCTTGCCCTTCAATTCAGCGATCGTGCGCGAGATATCGTCGCACATCAGGGAGATCATATGGTGCCGTGGCGATTCGTAGGTCTTGCCTTCGTAAACGCTGTGCGTCGGGTGCACGCCCATCTCGCTCAGCCCGGTCTTGAAGATCAGCCAACCCTCTCCTCCGCCCGCCTCATCTTCGACATAGGGCCAGCCGAGGACGTCGCGAAAGAATGCGCGCGTTGCGGGAGCATCGTCGGAATAAATCAGATTGTGGATACTTGTAATCATCGGACTGAACTCCTGAAATCGTCTCAAATTTTACGCTTTGCGGTCGATTGCCGATCAACAGACCGATCCCCGCACTGGAGATCGAAATGAGGACTTCGCCGCCGCCTTGCTGCCTCTCTCGGCTCTGCCGCCAAGTTCAGGCGCTTCGTTGATCTTTCCGCCTGCCTCGCCTGTCGAGGAAGTACAGGATCACGGAGCCAACGAACAAGGTGACACTTGGCACGAGACAGTAAACAATCGGCGCCAATCCCGCCCCCATGACCTGGTCATCGTATTTCCAGTGGTCCGGAGATGGTGTGCCGATTAGATAACGCTGGCCGGGCGTGGACATGCCGAGCAGGAATAATCCAAAAAGCACCGCCGAAAGGCCGAAGCATAACTTGGTCCGGAAGCGCATACCCTTCCCCAGCCCCGCCAACCCGAGTCCCTAATCCCTAATCCCTGCCTTTTTCACTCCGCCGGATCTTCCGCCGTAAACTCCGAGCAGCACGGCTTCTCCGTC
>CAZVYV010000767.1:0-1625 GCA_964630985.1 uncultured Occallatibacter sp. | reverse complement strand
GGGGAACTACGCAAGTCCATGAAGGAACGAGTCCAACCGTTCGCTCGTAAGGTTACAGGCGTGGAGTCTGCCGTTAAGGAATCAGTCGAGAAGACAGCAGGCAAGTACGTGGAAGATATTGCCAAGCACAAGGCCGACACGGTTGGAACCATCAAAGAGAACCTTCGCAAGCAACGCGAAGCGCGAACCGAGATTGACCAAAACAAGTTGAAGATAGCGGAAGAAAATAAAGGCATCGAAGCTAAGAATGCAGAACAAAGGGCGGCAGTTGCCAAGCGCGGCGAGACGGCTAAGACGGTGGACGAGCAGAGTATTGCCTTGGGTAAGAGTCTTGAGCAGGTCGAGTCCAAGGTTTACAAGGCGGCAGACAAAAAATTCAACGCCGTTCGCGCTCAAGTCGGCAACCCAGAGGCACCACCGGATGCGCTGGTAACGGCAGTCAAGAACGTGGAATCGAACGTGTTGCAGGGTATCCCGGAGAACATCAAGGAATTTCGTAGCATCCTGAACATGGCCGGCGAAGGCGAAGGGCCGCTTTCCATCGGCGGCGCGGAGATTGAACCGGGTGAACCTGGGTACGAAAAAGTAAAGCAGGCGTATATCACAGAAGGGCTATTGAAAGAAGGCGAACCGCTCACATGGGACAAACTCCAGTCACTCAAGAGCAGGATCGACGCACGCCTCAGGAGACGCGGTGCAATCAATGGCGATCTCAAGCGCGGACTGTTCGACGTTCGGAACTCCATCGTGGAAGAGATGGGGAAGATGGCCGAAGCGAACGGCGCAGGTGAACTCTGGACGGATGCTAAGAATTTCTGGCGCCAGATGCGGGAAGACTTCCACGAACCAACCGGCCCCTCTGGCTCTGGCTCTCCAGTAGCTCAGGCGCTAGAAGCCGTGGACCCGAAGAACATCCGGCAACCGTTCCTAACAAAGCAATCGACTCTTGGCAACCGCGCTATCGACACGCTGAGAAAGTATCCCGAGTACGGCGGAATGGAAGCTGCGGCACAAGCGGAAGCGTTGCTCAAGAGCCATGAAACCATGAGCGGCCTGCCGAAGAAAGAAACTCCGGCAGACTTCAAAAAGAATCCCGAAGCCGTTCCGTTGCCGACCGACAAGCCGATTCCGTCAAAGCCTGAGACACCCACAGTGGACGTACATGAAGTCGCCTTAAAACAGATTGAAAAGTCAGCTAAAAATTGGAAAACATGGTCGCAGTGGGATGCGCGAAGGATTGCTTCGTCGGCTCTCGGTTCGACCATCGGTGCACTCATGGGGCATACGGCTCTGGGTGGTGGCCTCGGGTACACAGCGGGAACCTTAGTCCCGAAGTACATAGGCTCGCTGCTTGACCGTGCGAACGTGGCCGAATGGCTTGCGCGGACGCCTCCAGAGGAAGCGGCCATTCTTGGCAAGATTCCCGGAGCGGACAAGATCAAAGTGGTAGACGGCCTGACCAACATCGCTGTGGCACAAGCCAAGAGCGGGAAGCCTGTCACCGTATCGCCGGCAGCGCGTCAGTTGATTGGCCCGGCGAATGTGGCGCGAATCGTCGCAGCGGCGGGAGCCATTGCCGGGAACCAGCCGGTAAAGAACCGCAAGGAAGCCTTGGACGCTCTCAA
>CAZVYV010000766.1:0-1626 GCA_964630985.1 uncultured Occallatibacter sp. | reverse complement strand
GCCACGAACCCGTACACATATTTGAGCGGAAGCGGAATTTTCCGCAGTTGGCCGTCCTCATCTCTTGCAACAAAAAGTATGTAGTATTTTCTACGTAACATCTTTGCCTGCAATCCCCGGCGACCAGCCAGTCAACAAGTCTTCCAGATCGGGGGAGAGTCGATCGGTTACGGGCCTAGAAACCCGCAGATGAACCTGTGCGCCCCATGGGGCAGATACGAGAACGTTGATCAAGCCTAGCAGAACTTCCAAAATCGGGTCAACGAAAAGCTTCCACAGGCATTACTAGGGTACCACCTTTGTTCCTTAAGGCCCGCTCGGGATCAGCCCCTGCGCTGCCCTTTTATGTGTGCAACTTGCGAGTCCATCCCTCGTTGCTGCACTCCTCCTTTCGATGCGCTGACTGAAACATCGGCCTTCCGTTCGTACTGTTCAATGTGCCTCGATTTGAGACTCCCTGGTCGTCGAGCCGTATCCTATCCTCACCATGACCCGCGCGACAAAGCGATCGAATCCGGCACGCCGAGGTCAGACTCGTCTCGCCGAACTGGGCCTCATCGAGAGAATTCGCCTCCGCGCGACCCAGGTGCCCACTCCCGAGCTGCGTCTCGGCATCGGCGACGACTGCGCCGTGCTTCGGCTTGCTCCTGAAGAAGAAGTCGCCGTCACCACCGATCTCTCCATCGCCGGCCGCCATTTCCGTCTCGACTGGCACCCCGCCGAATCCGTCGGCCATCGCGCCCTTGCACGCGGACTCAGCGATCTGGCCGCAATGGGCGCTCGCCCCGTCGCCGCGTTTCTATCGTTGGCGCTTCCGAAAGATCTCGTCCAAGAACCAAAAGCGCGGAGCGCCGCGCCTCGAAGCGCATCGCGCCGCAGCACGCCTGCGCTCTTTATCGATCGGTTCCTTGACGGCTTTCTCTCCCTCGCCCAGGCCTATCAGGTGCCGCTTGCCGGCGGCGACCTTGCCGAGTCCACCCTCGCAGTGGCTGACGTTGTGCTCACCGGCGCTGTCAGGCAGGGAGAAGCCCTCCTCCGCTCCGGCGCGCGCTCGGGCGACCTCATCTATGTCACTGGAAATCTTGGCGGCGCAGCCGTCGGCTACGCTTACCTTGCTCAATTGGCCGCTGCGCTCAAGCGCGATCGCTCCCGCTCGCGGCTCAAAACGCTTCCACAAATTCCTCCTCGAGCGATGGCGGTGCTCAGCCCGCACCTCTACCCGAAGCCGCGCGTCGCGCAGGGGCTTTGGCTCGCGCGCAACGCCATGGCCACCGCGGCCATCGATCTGAGCGATGGTCTTTCCACTGATCTCGCCCACCTTTGCGCGGAATCCGGCGTTGCCGCCGAGCTCGACGCAGCTTCCCTGCCCATCGCTCCCGGTGCAAATGCACTCCAGATGCTGCACGGCGGCGAAGACTACGAGCTTCTATTCACGGCGCCGCCTGCTGCGCGCGTGCCGGCAAATATTGAGGGTGTTTCCGTCACGCGCATCGGCCGCATTGTCGCGCCGGAACGCACCAGCTCACCGATCACGCTCATCACACCCAAAGGCGCAATCGCACTTACTCCTCAAGGCTGGCAGCACTTTTCCTGACTGCGAATGGTCGTCTGAGTCTTGTGTGAATC
>CAZVYV010000765.1:0-1629 GCA_964630985.1 uncultured Occallatibacter sp. | reverse complement strand
TGCAGTTGGAAGTCGCCGAATGATTGCTCACCGGCGATGCCACTCTGAAAGCCCCGGAACCCCTCCGACATCGACACCCGCATCGCGGTGTCCGGATCAATTCCGAGCGTCGCCGCAAAGGATCGGACCCACGCCTCGCGATCCGCAGGACTTGCGCGGCCTGAGGACATCGGTAGTGCCGCTGATCGGCCTCCAGATAAGGGAGACACCGGAACTGGCGGCTCCGGTGGCGATACTGAGGAATTGGAATCGGATGTCGTCGGATGACTCCATCTTGCCCCGCTCTTGAGAGTATCCCACCATGTTTTAGCGGAGGTATCGCGCAATCCTTTACCTAATTTGTACTCTCCTAACTTAGCTATTTCTTGGTCGTTAGCAGCGTAATCCATGTCCCACGGTGTTCTAGTGTATTCGAACGGCTTATCTCCAGGACCGTGTTGCCAGACTGCACCGGTTTTAAATGCGTTCCATAACGACCGCCAAGAGCTTTCACGCCACCCTTTTCCCAATTCGTGTTCACTGGAGAGATCCTTCGTTGTGGCGTCCATCATTTCTTTCAGAAATGGAGCCAAGAAATCCTTGATTGATCTTCCCTTGCCGATCACTGCTTGGCCTAGTTTGCTCCACGAATCGACCAGAGATTCAGATGCATCGGCGCTTGCCTTCGTGGCGGCGCCGATCGCCTTGGCCTCCTCCTCGACCTTCTTCATGTCCGACAGCATGAGGTTGATCATGCTCTGATTCATGCCGGGAACCCAACTCAGTTGTGTCGCGGCCTCGCTTGGCGTCATCTTCCCGGAACTGATCTGTCCGGAAAAATACGCATGCAACTCGCGCATGATCTGATCTGCGTTCTTCCCCTGAGCGCCGCCGATCTTGTTGAGCAAAAATCCAAATTGATTGTCGAACATTCCGTTACCGGAGCGGACGTTGTTGATCATCGTCTGCAGGGCAGACATCGACGACGTCGCCTCTTCCGCCGACCCACCAACCCGCTGAATCATGTTCTGCCAGATCGACAGGTTTTCGACGCTGGTGCCGATCGTGTTCGCCCACCGTCCGGTGACAGCGTCCGCGTGGTTTATGCCAGCGAGAAAGTTAGTGAATTGTCCGCCGATGACGGCGCCGAAGATCCCAAGGATGCCTTCTTTCGCAACACTGAATGCGTCCGACATCTTCATCGTCTGATTTTCGATGTCCTTCCCATAGGTGCCGAACGCCTCTTTTGTCCGGCGGAAATCCTCCAGCGATTTGCGCTCGCTCTCGCTAAATTTCGAAGGGTCGAGCGAGAGTTGAATTATGAGCTCATCGATTATTGTGCTCATGACTGCCTGTCCTTGGCGGCGTGCTTCGAGATCACAGTGTCATTATGTCGATCAATCTCGATGACCTCAATGAGATTGTAGAGGTCCTCCAGCCCAAGGGTGGTGCTCAGGGCGACCAGCGTCGCAGCCTTGTCGGTCGATGCCGACAGCACCGCGCCGATCCGCGGCGATACGTTCACGTACTCGCGGAGACCTGGGACTTCATCTTGATAGATGTGATCAAGGCCGACAGGACGTCGGCCGGAGAGAAACCCGTGTGTAGCCTTATCACCTCGCTTCGCAGCCAGAGGCGGGTTGCCACTTC
>CAZVYV010000764.1:0-1632 GCA_964630985.1 uncultured Occallatibacter sp. | reverse complement strand
GCCTCGAAGTGTTTCTCGTTCATCCCGGCGGGCCCTTCTGGATGAACAAGGACCTCGGTGCCTGGTCCATCCCCAAGGGGGAATACCAGATCGGCGAAGACCCTCTCGCCGCCGCCAAGCGGGAATTCGAAGAGGAAACCGGACACCCGCTACCCAACGGAAAATTAGTTTCACTCTCCGAAATCAAGCAACCGAGTGGCAAGATCGTTTCGGCTTGGGCCATCGAAGGTGACTGCTCCGTCGACGTCCGCAGCAACCTGTTCACGCTCGAGTGGCCGCCAAAGTCAGGTAAGACCGAGCAGTTCCCTGAAGTCGATCGAGCCGCCTGGTTCGAACTCGCGGACGCACGTGCAAAGCTCCTTCCCGGACAGCACGGATTCCTCGACCACCTGGCCCTACTCATCGGGCACCCTAAAAATGAGCCGCCGGCGGAATCCTCACCAGCCGCCAGTCCAAAGTAGCGCTTGCTTTCGCTCGCCCATTCGATTATTTATCTCCAGGAACCGAACCTTTTTCCAACCCAGCCGCTCTCTCTAGCATGGACCCGAAGGAGCTTCCCACGCCCGGCCAAACCCTCCTCGTCCTCCTCGCCCAAGCCGGCGACCGGGCCGCCCTCGAGCAGCTCCTCCATGAAATTCATGCGCCGTTGCGCCGCTACATTACCCGTCTCGCCGGCGCTGCCCTCGCCGACGACATCCTTCAGGAGACCGCGCTCCAAATCTTCCGCAAGCTTCCATTTCTTCGCGAGCCCGCCGTCTTTCGCCCATGGACCTTCCGCATAGCCTCGCGCATTGCCTTCTCGCAACTCAAGCGCGATCGCCGCTGGGAGCCACTTGACGCTGCTCCGCTTGAATCGCTCACTGCACTCGACCCCCTTCTCGGCGAGCCGCCCGACGAATCCTTCCTGGCCCTTCTTGATCAGGTCTCGCCCGCCAGCCGAGCCGTCCTCCTTCTCCACTACCAGCACGACCTCTCGCTCGAAGAAACCGCCGCCATCCTCGAGATTCCCATCGGCACCGCCAAGTCTCGCCTCAACTACGGAGTCTCTGCCCTTCGCAAACACCTCATCTTCGAAAGGAAACCAGCATGAGCCCTGAATCCCAGCAACCCAACTCCGAAAACACCAGCGCGGAACTCGCCTTTGTCCAGCGAGCCCTCGCCGACGCCGACAAATCCGAACGCACCTCTCGCATCATCATTGGCCTGCTCGCCGTTCTGGCCATCGTCGCGTTTGTATGGATGCACATGCATCTTTTCCCGCCAGAAAACCTCGGCCGGCTCCTGTATTCACTTCTTCGCGTCGGCCTCTTTTTTCTCGTCGTCCTGTTCGCCATTACCATGTACCTTCGCCAGGTCATGAACAAGAACACCCGCACCATCCTGCGCGCGCTTGCCAATACCCGCTCGCGTTAACTGCATCGGCGCAATGAACGGGGTGCCCCCGGTTCCTCGCATTTGGGGACCGGGGATCGCACGAACTCCAGCTCCCTCAGCCTGTGTCATCCGAGCGTTTGTTTTTGGTTTGTCATCCCGAGCGGAGCGACGGATCTGCGTTGTTCTTCGCGAACCACACTCACCACAATCAATGGGTGCCCCATTCTAAAACTCCACGCGCAGCGAGGAGTTTTAGGG
>CAZVYV010000763.1:0-1634 GCA_964630985.1 uncultured Occallatibacter sp. | reverse complement strand
CGATTGCCACAACGAATCCTCCCTACGGCTTCGACGCTCCGGTCAACCTGTCGCTTACGGCCAGTGTCGGCTCCAATATTTTGACGGTGACCGTCACCGGGAACAACGGTTCGGCACCGAGCGCGACGAACCCGGTCCTGGTCGCGTTCCGCGACACCACGCTCGCCAACGGCGACCCCGTGTGGGTTTCGGTCACATCGGCGCTGTCGATGACGACGAACGCGACGGGGGCGACGCTCGGATCGCAGAGCGCCAATGTCCCGTTCCGCTTCTGGATCGTCATTTTCAACAACGCGGGTACGCCGGTTCTTGGGCTTATCAACTGCTCGTCGGTTAGCGCAACAGGAGCCACCGTCTATCCACTGGCCGAACACACGCTGCAATCGACCACGGGTATCAGCGGATCGGCGACCAGCGCCGGGGTATTCTACACTCCGAACGGAACTTCACTCACGTCGAAGGCATTTCGCATTGTCGGCTATTTGGAGTACGCATCTGGCCTAACTACGGCGGGAACATATGCGTCGGTTCCTACGATTGTTCAGCTGTTCGGCCCGGGAGTGAAGAAGCCGGGCGAAGTAGTCGGCGGCCCAGTATATTCCACCACTACAACTGTGACAACGGTCACCAATTCCACGACAAAGACACAGACAGCATCAACACTTTCTATTACGCCATCTAGCCCTGTAAATCTTGTGAAGGTGATGGCGGGCGGGTTTCTCAGCCAGCAAAATGTTGCCGTCGGCGCTGCCGCCATTGCGCAGTTGTCGCGAGGAACGACGCCGACACTGATCGGAAATACAGCGCAAGCATACTCATCCGGCACGTTTTACGGAAGTGCGACGCTTTATGCTTTGGACGCCCCTGCAACGTCTTCTTCTCAATCATATTCGGTCTATGTGTGGGGGGCCGGTAGTACCAGCGTAACGGCCGTCTGGAATACGGCCGTTCAAGTGACAGGAACGGCAGTTATCCAAGCCGAAGAAATTCAAGGCTAGGCAACCGAAGGAGAAACCCATGTCCACCCCGCAGACGCAGGCCGAGTTTGTGCTCGCGCAGTTGAACAGTTGCGCCGAACAGCTTGCCACGCTCGGCCTCGCGATCCAGGAGGCGCAATCCCTCTGGACGCTGGAAAGCGTCGCCAATGAGATCAACGCTATGGCGACGTGCTCCGTCAATGCCGATGGTTCGCTCGGCACTCCTGATGGCACCCCGAACGTGACTCACCCGATCGATATCCGCGTGCTTACCGGCGTTCCCCGCGCACTATCGGCAAACCAATGGGCGGCGCTCGAAACCGTACTCGGGACCGTCGTCTCGCTCATCGCCGGCAATGCCGTCTCAGCGCAGACCAGCATGAACGCCATCCTCAACGAGACGGTTGGGGGTTGATAGTTAGACCCTCGCGTGTTAGACGACGTTAGACACAGCGAGAGGATAACGAATGAAACTCACGACCGCGTTTGCCGCTTTGGCCCTTTCCGCCACGCCTGCTCTGGCAGTTGATTTTGGGACCGTGCTCAAAGACCGAGACGGCAATCCGTATCTGGATTGCGTGAAGGCGGATCCCGCCAATCCACAAGCCTGCAAAGAGACCGCCCCGATGACGCTGGGCCGGCTGGTGGCCACGGCGC
>CAZVYV010000762.1:0-1635 GCA_964630985.1 uncultured Occallatibacter sp. | reverse complement strand
ACAGGCACATTTTTCTCCCAGGGCACCGAAAAATGAGCCAGTCCCCGACGGTTTTTGGGACCGACCCTTAAAATAATCTTTGCGTCGTGCCGAAGCAATGATTCGGTGACGAAGTGTCAGCCCAATTTAGAAATGTCACAGGGTTAGCCAAGATAGAAATGTCACATTCCTATTTTGCATTGGGGGGCCTGGCGCAGCGCAGGTGAGCGCAGCGAGCCGGAGCGGAGCCAGGCCCCCCAATGCAAAACCTTCATCGCTTCGCCGTCCCGCGTCGCCAGGGATGGGTGGCGGCCGGCTGATGGGGCGGCTTCGGTTTTGCTGGACGATCGGCCGGGCCGGTTGGTCGCAAGGGCCGCTCCGGCAGCTCGGTCCAAGACAGGCTGCGAGTCTGATACGTGAGGCGAAGCGTTCCGTCCAACAGTTCGCTCACAAGGATCTTTTTTCGCGCCAAGCCAAGCTTCTGATGACGCGCCGACAATTGCAAAATCCGATTGCACCAAGACACCGTCCAGTCGTTCTGCACCAGGCGTTGTTCCTGATAGCACAGCACGTGCTCCAGTTTCACGCCCGCTGGAACCTCCCGATGCACGTCGGCCGGCTCGCGTGCCTCGACGTGAAATCGACCGTTTAACTCATCCAGGAACTTCTGCTCCAGGTAGGCGTTTGCCTCCTCCAGGGTATCGATCTTTCTCAGACGCAATGCCTTGACCAAACGGTCCTGAAACACGCCGTGGCGACGCTCCACGCGACCCTTGGCCTGGGGGCTGTTCGCCAGGATCAATTCAACTTGCAATTCCTCCATCGCGCGCCCGAATTGCGTGCGTGGCGAATCATCCCGCAAGGCCTCGTCCACCGTGGAATCCCGCGTCGTTTCATAGATGCTATCCCGATCCACGTACAGCGATCGAGGCAAGCCGTAGTAACTCGTGTACTCCCAAAACACCAGCATCGCCGCGGCCGTGGTCTCCGACTCGAAGAACTTCGCGTGCGTCCAGTTCGTTGCGTCGTCGATCATCACCATCAACGACGCACGATCCCGGCGGCCTTCGAACCAGGCGTGCTCCGAGCCATCCATTTGCACCAACTCGCCCCAGCATGCCCGGCGCTCTCGCCACGCCCGATGCCGCGCCCCCTGACGTCGCGGTTGCCAAAGGCCGGCTTTGATCAACCACTGCCGCAACGTCTCCTCGCTGAGTTTCTCTCCGTCTTCTCGACACAGATATTCACTCGCCAACCGCGGGCCAAAATCGGCATACTTCGTCTGATACAACTCCAGCACACGCTCGCGACGACGCTGCGAAATTCCTCGGTTCGAGTCGCGGTCGCGCAGCCGGTGCTTCAGCCCCGCGTTGCCTTCGGCCGCGTGCCGCGCCGCCACGCGCAGCATCTGCCGATAGCTCAACCCCAACAGCCCCGCGCCCTTCCGGAGGCTTAACTTACCCCCCTGAACCTTGCGCAAAACATCCAGCCGACATCGCTCCTTCGCACTCAGCCGAACTTTTCCCATCGTCCCCTCAGAAATGCCACCAATGTGACATTTCTAAATTGGACGGCATGTGACATTTCTAAATTGGCCTGACACGGGGCAGCCGCAGGAAGTTCGCTGCGGCGCTCTTTGCCCCGGAGGGGCCTGTG
>CAZVYV010000761.1:0-1636 GCA_964630985.1 uncultured Occallatibacter sp. | reverse complement strand
CTCGGCTCGACGGGAACCGACATTCATCTGACGGAGACGTACTTCATCGTCGCCCACTTCCACTTCGTCATGGTGGGTGGCATGCTGATGGCGTTTCTCTCCGGGATTCACTTCTGGTGGCCCAAGTGGACCGGGCGCATGTATCCGGAGAAGATTTCGCAATTTGCAGCGGTCGTAACCTTTATCGGTTTCAATTTCACTTTCTTCCCGCAATTCATCCTCGGCACTCTGGGCATGCCGCGGCGCTATGCCGCTTATCCGCCGGAGTTCCAGGCGCTGAACGTCTTTTCTACCGCGGGCGCAACCATCCTCGGCATTGGCTACCTGCTGCCGATTCTTTATCTCACCTGGTCGCTGCGGTACGGCGCTGTCGCCGGCAACAATCCCTGGCAGGCAACGGGCCTCGAGTGGCAAATCCAATCTCCGCCGTTGACAGAAAATTTCCCTGTGATTCCCATCGTGGACCACGAAGCCTACGACTACGACTGGCTCGAACGGCAGGAAGAGAATGGGGGACCGAGTGTCGGATAGCACCTCAACTGCCAGCGGCGCCGTAGCGGAGGTTCATCACGAGCATCCGCCCTACCAGCGCCATCACTTCGAGTCCGTCGACCAGCAGTTCGACGCCACGAATTTTGCCATGTGGCTCTTCCTGCTCACTGAAATCATGTTCTTCGGCGGGCTCTTCACTGCGTATCTGATCATGCGCAACTGGTACTACCCGGCGTTCGTTGAGGCGTCGCACCAGCTGAACATCGGATGGGGCACAGCGAATACCGGAGTTCTGATCGTGTCCAGCTTCACCATGGCTATGGGAGTCTGGTCGGCGGAAATGCGCAAGAAGGGAATGCTGATCCTGTTCCTTTCGCTCACGTGGATCCTGGGCATGGCGTTCCTTGGCATCAAGTCCATCGAGTATCACGAGAAGTGGGAGAAGTTTCACGTGCCCGGTCTGCACTGGAGCGACTCGGCGTTCCTCAACCCCGCTTCAGATCCCGAGGTTCACAAGCTATACCCCAAGGACCAACCGCTGGCGCCAGACATGGCCCAGAAAACCCAAATGTACTTCTTCCTCTATTTCGCGATGACCGGCATGCATGCGCTGCACATGATCATCGGCATCTCGATCCTGACCTTCATGATCTTCCGCGCACGACAGGGGGCCTACACAACAGGGCACGTGACCTATGTTGAAAACTTCGGCCTGTATTGGCACTTTGTCGATATTATCTGGATCTTTCTATTCCCGCTGTTGTATCTGATCAGCCGGTATTGAGGGGAAAAACTGCAATGAGCGAGCACAACGAACAATTCGATCAGAAGCAAGAACACGACCAGGAACATCACATCGTGAGCCCCGTGGTCTACGGAACCATTCTGCTGGCGCTGCTGGTAGGCACGGGACTGACCGTTTGGGCGTCTTATATCGACCTCGGCGAGTGGCAGATAGCTCCGGGCCTCACGCTCTTTTGGAATCCCGTCGTCGCGCTCGCCATCGCCTGCACCAAAATGACGCTCGTGGTGCTGTTTTTTATGCACGTAAAATACAGCACCAAACTGACCAAGCTTACCGTGGCCTGTGGCTTCTTCACTTTCATCGCGCTCATCGGGATGACGATGACCGACTACTTCACGC
>CAZVYV010000760.1:0-1636 GCA_964630985.1 uncultured Occallatibacter sp. | reverse complement strand
TCTACCCTCTAGATTGTAGCATCGAAGCAGATCTTCAAAGTTCGGCCGGAGAGGAGCGAAAGTGCCGCAGCGAGAACCAGTTGTGCCTTCCGCAGCTGAAGATCCAAGGGCCAATGCGGCCACTCCAGACCGTTGGAATCGCGGCGCGTGGATCTTTCGCGATGAGACTCTGCGCAAGCTCGAAATCCTGCTTGATGAAGCGTTCCGCATTCCCGGAACCCCCATTCGTTTTGGCCTGGATGCGATCGTTGGACTGGTGCCTGGCTTCGGCGATGTGCTGGCGGGCTTGTTCTCGCTTTTGATTCCGCTTGCTGGGTGGATTCGCGGTGCGCCTTACGTAACACTGGTGCGTATGGCGGCCAATCTCGGCATCGGCGTGCTCGTCGGGTCGATCCCGATCCTGGGCGACGCCTTTGACATTGCATGGAAAGTCAACCGCCGCAATTATCGCCTGCTCACCCGCCACCTGGGTGAACCGCGGCGGCACACTTGGCGCGACTGGGCATTTCTCCTGGTTCTAGCCGCGATTCTCGGCCTGGTGTTTATCATCCCTGTGGTTCTGGTGCTGTGGCTGGTCATGTGGCTTCTTCATCGGTAGCGAACCGGGTCCAGGACCAGTAGAATGAGGGTTACAATCGAAAAGAGATCGTCGGGGCGTAGCGCAGTCTGGTAGCGCATCTGCTTTGGGAGCAGAGGGTCGGGGGTTCGAATCCCTCCGCCCCGACCAGCATTTTCAAAAGTTAATGGCACTTGTCGATCCGGTACCTGTTCTTGTTGATTAGGTGATGGGAGAGGCGCGCGGCTGGAATGGTACGCCAACCGTCGCGAAACGGGCTTGCCATGAAAAACGTATGCCTCTCTCTCGCGCTGCTTCTAATCTCTGGCTCGTGTATGGCCCAACAACTCGCAGAGTCCGCGCCGAATACTGTTCCGCCGCCGACACGCGCGGACTACCTCAAGCTGGCTGCCGAAGTCCAGAATGCACTGGACACCGATGTAATCAACGTTTGGTTCCCCCGATCCGTCGATCATGAACACGGCGGGTTCCATACGCACTTCACCCGCGATTGGCAGTGGGCGCCCAGCGACGGCAAGGCTTCCGTCATGCAAGGACGGATGACCTGGGTCGCATCCCAGGTGGTACTGCGCGACCCCAAGCTGAAGGCAAAGTTTCTGCCCATCGTGCAGCAAGGGGTCTCCTTTCTCGAAAACGTCATGTGGGACAAGCAGGACGGCGGTTTCTTCTGGTTGCTCGATGACGACGGCCACGTGACTCCGGAATTCAAAGACGGCAAACATCTGTACGGCATTTCATTCTGCATCTATGGATTAGTCGCGGCCTACCAGGCTACCGGCGATCCCAAAGCGCTCGAGCTCGCGAAAGAAGCTTTCCACTGGACCGACCAGCACGCGCATGATTCCGAGCATGGCGGATATTATGAGTGGCTTGCTCGCGATGGCACGCCAATCCAGCCGGATGTTCCCGGCGGACAAGTTGCCTTGGGTCCAATCGGTCCTGTGGGCTACAAGTCAATGAACACCCACATTCATTTGCTCGAGGCATTTACAGAGCTCTATCGGGTCTGGCCTGACCCGGCGCTGCGCGCGCGCCTTGAAGAAATGCTGGTCATCGTGC
>CAZVYV010000759.1:0-1638 GCA_964630985.1 uncultured Occallatibacter sp. | reverse complement strand
GTGTTGGGAATGATCTTCACCAGCGTTTACACGTCTGGACACGTGGTTTTTGTCAGCGTGACGCACTACGGGGGGTTACGCAAGATGTGGGCAAACTTTTTGGGGCCGAAAACATCCGTGGTGGCAGCGGAACAAATAAAAATAACTCAATGAAAACAATTCGCATTCCTATCAAAGGCCGCACATTGACATGGGTGGGATATATCACGCAACTCTGTTCGCGCAAAAAGCTGTCAGCGATATTAATTGCCGCAACTATTTTGTGCGGCTTAACAGTTCACGCGCAAACCAATCTATCAGCCGTGCCGAATATGATGAGCACGAACTGGATTGATAAAGAGGCTCTAAGCCTCGGCGTGCCGGCTGAGTCGCAGCTAGACCTGGGCGCAGGCGCGAGCTACGTGCCGTCGTTTCGATCTGGCCAGCGACTAGGCTACTGGGCAGCCGCGACGTACGCAACGGCAACCAACAGCCTGCTAGCCTGCGAGGTCGGAGTATTCAGCATGCAGTTGACTCCGAAACAGTCAACACTGCTATACCCTAACGGGTTACTACTCATTCGAAAAACGTGGCACTTAGGCAGCATCGGTATCACACCGCTGGGAGAGGTCGGCGCGGCGATTGACGGCAAATTTGAAAATGCGTTTTGCATTACCGGAGTTGGCATCGGTATTACGTGGCACCATATCACGCTGCTAGGTGGTGCAGAGCGATGGTCCGGCGCGCGCGAATCATTCACCGTCGCCAAAATCGGCGCGGCGTACAGTATCAACTTTTAGCTTCCGCGTGTTCGTGGGTTTCACGCGGCCATCCGCCGGCTGGTGGTTTAGTGGTTTTTGCCGCCAGCCGGCATTATTTTTATGAGCGAATTTGTTTCATGCGGAGATAGCTGGTTAGTCGAATTACCGTTCGACATGGGCACCGGCGGCGGCATTGCCAAGGCTTTGTTCGGTGACGTGATGGGCGTTGACTTCACTAACATCGCGCACGCCGGCGATTCGACGGAAGAACTAATGGGCACGTCTGTCGCATCAAAGCTGGAGTCAGTCATTCCCGGCGCAAAGATTTTATTGTTCTCTGGTGGTGGCGATGACTTCGCGGGCGATCAGTTCGAGATTTTTTTGAACGACAATCGCGGCCAGGGCGTGGCCGACGCAGTGAACCACGAGCGACTGTCAGCCGGCTTCGATTTGACGGTAGCCGACTACGAGCGGCTGGTGGAAATCCGGGACGCGCTGGCGCCGGATTGCCTGATCGTCACTCACACCTATGATTTCCCACCGGCTGGAATGCTGGGCCGTGGATTTTTGACTTACGGGCCGTGGCTCAAGCCCGGGCTGGTTCATCGCGGCTGGACAGATCCGGTCGATCAGGTGCTGGTCGTCCGCGACGTGCTAATCGCGTTTGCTGCCCGCATGGCCGCGTTTGCAGCGCAGCAGCGCAGATATTGCCACACCGACACGCAGGGGACCGTGGCGCCCCAGGATTGGGCCAACGAATTGCATTTGACCGGTGTTGGTTGCCGCAAAATCGCAGAGCGACTGAACCTGTCGCTGCTACCGCTGCTGTGAAAATTGACCCGCCAGACGATGACGAGCCTCCGGATTACGAGACTGCGGACTTGCTTTAACTGCTAAA
>CAZVYV010000758.1:0-1642 GCA_964630985.1 uncultured Occallatibacter sp. | reverse complement strand
CGGCACGGAACTAAATTGAGCTTGGTTCCGGGCGCGGACTTGGGATATTTCGTGGCACAAGCCGCTGAAGAAAGTTATGCTGGAGCAAACCATGAAACCAAAATT
Organism: uncultured Occallatibacter sp.; assembly: GCA_964630985.1. Taxonomy (GTDB): domain Bacteria; phylum Acidobacteriota; class Terriglobia; order Terriglobales; family Acidobacteriaceae; genus Telmatobacter. The sequence goes on along the minus strand of CAZVYV010000758.1, from coordinate 1,537 downwards.
CATCCTCTGCCTCGCGCTCGTTTTGAGCGGCGGTTGGTTTTGCAATCGTATCTTCGCTGACGAATACACTACCAATGCGGAACCGCGTTATCTGGACAAATCACTTTCAGAATGGATTCCGTTGACCGAGGAAGTAGGTGGGGACATCCCACGCCCACGCGATGAACGAGCCTACCCCGCTGTCGTTGCTATCGGCACGAACGCATTGCCCTGGCTGTTGCAATGGATAAGTTCTGACAAACAAGAAACAGTCCGGCTTGGAGTCGAAGGTTTTAATTTGCTCGGCCCGGTTGCAAAACCAGCAGAATCGGAATTGCTTAAACTGGCCTTGGACTGGCAAACCTCCACGGCTTGGAACAGCGCCATTCCTATTTTGGCAGCTTTAAGCAATACCAATTATTCATCTTCTGCATTTTCACAGCTTCTGCCCGTAACCACAAATCAATCTGCGCCGGCTTTAGTTCGTGCGCGCATCCTAGAATCTATTCCAAAGGCTGGCGGCAATTATTCTGCAAGTCCGTTGATTCTCCAATGTTTTCAAGACAAAGATTGGAGAGTGGCGCAAGCAGCGGCGACCGGCTTGGGCTGTTGCGTTGAACGAAAGCTGGCAGTCGCCGCAGTCGCTGCGTGTCTGCTGGCGCGCACCAATGAGCCGGACGATACCGCCGTGCGCGAGCGAGCCGTGGACGCGCTCGTTGGTTCTGCCGAACTGATTTATTACCGTTCATCAAGGCCGCGCGCCGAGTTGAATGATTTACGCCAAACCATGTCCATGACAGTTCCCGCGCTGCTCATCGCGTTAAATGACGAGGATTCGCGCGTTGCCAGAGTTGCGGCAACGGCATTGGGCGAAGCGGCGGTTGAGCCGGATGTCGTAGTGCCCGCGTTATTGAAAAGTTTGGATTATCCCTATCCAGACAAATACGGTTATGTGCGGCTGGCGGCAATTGAAGCGCTCGGAAATTTCGGTGAAGCAGCGCAGTCGGCAGTGCCCGCACTCACGAAACTGGCGCAAAGCGACCCGCGTGGATATGTCGGCGGCACATTCGCGGCGAGCGCCTTGAAGAAAATTAATCCACAGAAAAAATGAAACCCAAACTCAATCTCTGCCTCGCGCTCGTTTTGAGCGGCGCATTATGCGTTGCAGGGTGTTCCTCATTGACGACAAGTCAGGTGAGTTGCGCTTCACTGCCTCACGAAAAGGAAGAGCTTGTTCGTTCTGATTTGAATCTTCTGCTCGTGAGTCGTGGCTTTACGGCGACGGCGCATTTATCAGAATATCCGTCAGCGGTAGGTTGGTGGTTCGCTCCGCTAAAGAATGGAAATGCGGATTTTACTGTTACAGCCGTCACCAATTCCTATGGGATGGTTATTTGTGTTGAGAAGTCTGGCCTTGGCCGAGGTGGTGCCAATAAACCCTTAACCCAGGCCATTGTCGCGTGTATTCAGAGCAATGCTCCAAATGCACAAGTTAAGGTCAAAGTAACAACGGATTATTTTTCGTTGTGGCCCAAATACTAAATCTATTCTGTGAAAC
>CAZVYV010000757.1:0-1643 GCA_964630985.1 uncultured Occallatibacter sp. | reverse complement strand
TTCTGGTGCCAGACGGGCCTCATAACCAGGTCGCTCTTGTGGAGTCGAAACGCTTCCTCGGCTTCTGTTAGTTGGATGTAAGCACGCCAAAGTTCTTCTCCGCTCCAGTCGGTCACGTTGCTGCGCAGCAGATAGCATCCCTGGCTCAGCTTCATCCAGTCGCGCCGCTCGTCGCGTTTGGTCCAGCGCAGATGAGTCCATCCTTGCGTGTCGGCTTCCACGTCCACCTGAAACAAGCCCGCTGCCCGGCTGTTTTTCCCCAGCAGCCTGCCTACCTGTTGAGCTACTTTCAGCGGATCCTGTTTGCGTTTACCGCACCCTTCGGCCATGACCTCCAGCTTCTGCTCGATGCGCCGCTCGAAGCGATCGTGCATGGCTTGTTCCTTCAACTGGCGCTGGGCACTGCGGCAAAGAATGAAGACTTCCTCCCCGCCCGGAGCCGGGCACAGCTTGACCTCAAGCCCTTCGTGCACTTCGCGCCAGTTACTCGCCAGCAGTTGCTGCTCAAACTTGCGCAACATGCTCTTGGGCGTACCCAGGATATAGCGGCGCCCGCCCTGCCGCAGGAACTCCACGTTGTCGGCAGAAACCATCCCCCGATCCATCACCCAGATCCGGTTGGCCTGCCCGTACTTGTTCTCCATCGCCTCGACGATCTCTTTCACCGTGGTCACATCGCTGCGATTTCCAGCAAACACTTCATAGCCAAGAGGCAGCCCGCCGCGGCTGACCACCAAGGCTATGTTGACCTGCTTGCAGTCCGGACGGTGATCGCGGGAGTAGCCCCGCTGAGCCTGTGGGTTAGCTGCGGCCGCGCCTTCAAAGTAAGTGCTGGTCACGTCGTAGAGCAGCAGATCGTAGTCAAGATCGAATAACTCCCCCAAGCGCTGCTTCAGGTGCTTCTCCAAGGCCGGCTTGTGTGGCAGCAATCGATCCAGGGCGCGGTAGAGCCGGTCGTCGTTGACCTTCGCGGCCGGCACGCCCAGCAACTCCGCCAGAGCACTGGCCTCATACCCGTGTTCGGCCAGGTGCAACTCACTGGAGGGATCGAGCAATCTTCCCAGCACCAGCACCACCGTCATCACACTCCACGGAATCTGTTCCCGGCCCGACGGCATAAGCTCTTCCAACAACTCGCTCAGACCCAGCTGGCGCAGCAGCATCAACCCCAACCAACCACCGCCGAAGGGGCGGCTGCGCTCCACCCGCACTCCGCGCAGGTCCACCTCGACCCATTCCTGTCTGGCCTGCCGATCAAACAGGTCAGCTTGCGGCCCAGGACCAGGTTGCGCCGCTTGCTGGACACCAAGCCGCCCCTGCTCATCTAACTCCCCAAGATAGGCAACCACGCGCTGACGCGGCCCACGCGCGGTTCGATAGGACTCAACCAATGCCCAATAGGCATGCCGTTTCCCATCCTTCTGTCGATAGCAGCGTCGCAAATACACAACGCCATCCTACGCATCCAGAACTGTTTTGCAAGGGGGTTGGTCTTCACTACACGCGACTTCACGATCATCTCCAATCAGGCTTGCAAACCCAGATCGGTAAACAAAGGATCTCCTCAAAACCATCCCCGGCTTCGCGTCCAAAATCCACTCAATATAATTTGCACAAGCCCCAAGCTGCGGAAGTTGGGCTAG
>CAZVYV010000756.1:0-1643 GCA_964630985.1 uncultured Occallatibacter sp. | reverse complement strand
GCCATAACATCGTCGTGGTCTATCTCTGCCCGTTCCCCCGTTGCGGCGTCCAGCGGCCATGTCCGGCCTTCCTGTAGCCTAGCCTTGATCCTGTTTCGATGTTTCTTGAGCGGCTTCATCTCGGTCGCGTATTCGCGACGACGACGCTTGCGGTCCTCTAGAACCTCTTTGATGACATCGGCCGGGTCTGTCATTTCTCAGAACACCTTCGAAAGATCGTCAATTGTTTCGCCCGGAGCCAGGAGCGGAGGCTTTTCTTTTTTCTTGGCGATAGGCGGCCATTGGAGTCCCTTTCCGTAGACTCGCAGTCCGGTTGGCCAAATGAAATGGATCACCTTTGGCGGCTTATCTGGTTCGTCATTGACGCCGTCCGGATCAACCATTTCGGCCACCTTGATAACAGGATAGTTTCCTCGCGATAACTCCTCTCGGAACCTACGGGTCCGAGCTTTCATGCGGTTACCATATTTTTCCAAAGACTCTCCTTCCTCGCGAGGTTCAGTTTTTTTGTATTCCCTGCCCAGATATTTCCAGTTTACGACGCGCGAAACTCCTTCGAGCCCAAGTTCTTTCGGTGGAGGATGTCCATGCAACTCGACTGCCCTCAGCAGGGCGACAAAGACGTCCACATTGCTCCCGATCAGATATCTGCCATCCGGTCTCTCACCCTTCTTGGTTTCCTCGATAACGGTATCAGGGACGATCTGCGCAGGATCAGCGCAGACGCACGACGTAACATCGTCTCCATCGGCGTCCTTTCCGACCACAACTTGCTTGAGCACAAAATCCCAATGGCTTCCCGCTATTCCCTCGCTCTGCTTTCTGATCTTGGCGCGTCGGATCACGCGGTTATCGTCATCCGTCATTTCACTGGTATCACGGCGCTCCGGATTTTTTAACCTAGCGCCTATCTCTATCGTTGTTTCGATCGCATTCCACAGAACGAGACTTCCCCTGATCGTGCCATGAGCGTTTTTGTGATGGACAAACCAAACCCCAGCGCCAGTTTTTTCCATGATGCGCTGAGCCCGCTTATACATTGTTGTGACATCTTCGTCTTTGATGATCGAGGCCCCAGGCGTCGCGGCCTGATATGTGTCGAGAGCAACTACGCCAAGCGGGACGCTCCAGTCCTTGGACAACTCCACAATTTCTTGTATCAAAATGTTCGTCGTCTCATCTGACGACCATAGATCGAGAGATTTTGTCAGAACGGCGAATGGTAAGTCGTCATCGCGCGAAAGACCATGGTGCTTGTCATAGGCATGCATCCGGCTAATAAATGCTTCGCCCTTTTCAGCCGCACAGTAAATCACACCTAGCTGTTGAGTTTTTTTCCCATCGAAAGGCTGCCCTCTCGCTATAGCCATGCACATGTCATACGTTTGAAACGACTTTCCGCTTTGGCTTTCTCCGTAAATCAGAACCGATTTACCTCGTGGAATGTAGCTCTTGATGGCCCAATCATAGGCACGAGTCGTTCCCTTGTACCGGTCGCGCCATTGTACCGCACCGAACTTCGATTTGTATGGCTCCGGGGTCCACGGCTTCAACTGATCGACGATCTCAAGCAACTGCTCTTTGGTGCCACCACCCTGGTCCCGCCAGTCCTTTACGTCGCCTTTGACCGGACACGATGGCCA
>CAZVYV010000755.1:0-1645 GCA_964630985.1 uncultured Occallatibacter sp. | reverse complement strand
GGTGTTGTATATCAGCCGAGACGGCTAGCTCTTGCCAAGTACACTGTGGCGATGCCTGGACCGCCGGCAGCGGCAGGTTGGTCAAAGTACCTCACCAACTTAGGCCCGATGCTGAATGAAACCCTATCAGACTGCACCGCAGCCGCCGTAGGGCACGGCATTCAGATTATGACCGCTGCCAATGGCAATCAGGTAATCGTGCCTGATAGTGCCATCCTAGCCCTGTATGAAGGCTCCTGCGGATACAATCCAAGCGATCCATCCACGGACCAAGGCGGCTACATAAACAAAGTACAGGACTACTGGCGCACTAACGGCGTAGACGGCCATACGATTGACGGGTATGCGTCATGCTCACTGCGTTCCACGTCCAATGATGTTCAAGACGCTATTGCATATTTCGGCTTCTGCAATATCGGCGTTAACCTGCCTATCTCCGCTCAGACGCAAGAGGTGTGGGATGTTGGTGGCAGCGGCGACACAACTCCAGGTTCCTGGGGTGGGCACGATATCATCCTGACGGACTACGACTCAAGCGGCTTTACCTGCGTCACATGGGGTGCCCTGAAGAAACTGACTTGGGCTTGGTTCCAGACATATTGCGACGAAGCATACGCTATTTTGTCCAAGGACTGGGCGTCGTCTGTCGGGTCGCCTGCTGGCAAGTTATTTGACTGGGCGGCACTTGATGCCGATCTGGCGGCTTTTTCTGGATAATAAATGGCCCCAGACTCCGCCAACACCCTCAGTATAACCCTACAAGTTGCCGAGATCCTAGCCATTGTCGTTGGCGGAGGTATGACCCTTGTCAAATTGGGCGGCATAACCACCAAGTTTGAGATGATTGGAGAACAACAGGGCAGAGAAATCAAGGAACTCAAGGAGAGCGTGCAGGAGCTAAACAAGGTCGTCACGGCACAAGCATTACAATCATTGCGCCTTGATACTCAGGGCGTCCAACTGAATCAGTTGCGAGATGAAATCTCCGATATACGTCGCAATGGAAGAGGACATACAGAGCATGGTAGTGCGTAGCACGGTAGTAGTTGCGTTTTCGTTGTTGATCGCGTCAGTAGTGGTTGGTAATGCGGAAAGGGCGTCTTGGTATCATGAAGGAACACAAACGGCATCTGGAGAACGGTTCCGTCCAGATGGGCTGACATGCGCTCATCGAACGCTCCCATTCGGAACTCGGATACAAGTTACCTACCGTGGACGCTCGGTAGTATGCCGCGTAAACGACAGGGGACCGGCTGCATGGACAGGGCGTTCTCTGGATCTCTCTCGTGGTGCGGCCAGCGCCCTTGGTATTCTCAGTCAGGGCGTAGCGAATGTGACTACGAGAATTATTGGTCGCTAGTTCTCCTCCGCTCCGGATGCCGCAGGATCGGCGCCGGTCTTCTTCGCTGCCAAGTATGCACGCAAATTTGCAAGGCCGGTCGGGCTGATGAGTATCTGACCGCGCTTGTAACCATCGTTGTATGTCGCCAACGACAACAGCCGATAGTTTTCTTCGCCTATGATCCTGAGGAAATCATCCCAAAGATCGGGCCGCATACGTGTCGGAACATCGCGATATTCCCAGCCATCGGCCAGAAGCGTTTCGCCGGCAAACGGCTCAGTATCCGGATGGTCGCTCATCCCC
>CAZVYV010000754.1:0-1645 GCA_964630985.1 uncultured Occallatibacter sp. | reverse complement strand
CCGCTCCGCGATCAAAGCGGAGGGCGAGTGAATGACGCGAGAGATTGGAGATCGTTTCACGCGATACGAGAAAATCGCGGAAGAGCAGGAACTGAAGCGCCGGGAACAATATCAACAGGCGTCATCCTCGCTTTCACAAATGGAGCATATCGGAGATTCTCTCATGACCGCCTTCGCCCCTGAGGGAGAGAAAGACGGCATGAAGAGCACCGGTCGAATAATAACGAATATCCATCTTGCAAAAGAAAACGCGAACAGAAACAAATTTCATCTAAACAAAAAAGGAGATGACGTTCAATCGCAAATAATCAGGTCAATAGACATTTGTGATAGCCCGATAGAAAGGGCTGCCCTCCCGTGGCTCTGTTACGCGAACTACGGGGAAGCTTTCACAACGTTCCCAGTCCCTATTTTCTTCCATAAGGAAATGGGACCGTTCCCCACCCAAGACCTGTTCATTGTCCCTCAGTTCGCATTCGTGCGGTATCGCGCTGATTTCGCTGTTGTCGCCAGGAAGCGCCAGCAAACGAAGATTGTCGCGGTTGAATGCGACGGTGATAATTTCCATACCGCGAAGAGCGACACTCTCCGGGATGGCCTGTTCGCGTCCTTTGGGATCGAAACAATTCGCGCGTCCGGTTCCGAGATAACCATGCACGCCGATCAGTTCGCCGCTCGCGTTGCCTCAGCAATAAACGACTGGGCTCTCCAGCTATGAGCCAGCCATGGATGCCGTTTTACGTCACTGATTATCAGCGCGACACACGCGACCTGACGACCGAGCAACATGGAATTTATTTTAAGTTGATCCTTCTCGCATGGGAGAGGGGGGGGCCGATTCCTAATGATCACGATTTCATAAATCGCTGCCTTTTTCACATGCATGGCAACCAATACAACTCGAAGGTCAAGCCCATTCTGGAACGCTTTTTTACGATCGGGGATGATGACGTTTTTCGTCAGAAAAGGGTTGAAAAAGAGCTAGAAAAGGCGAGGAATTTTTCTAGAAAACAAACAGAAAACGCTGGTAAACGATGGTCCAAATCTAAGGATAACAATGGAATAGCTGATGCCACGGCATTGCCCGTGCCCGCGTCTTTACAACCACAACCACAGTTAGGTTTAGTTCCTACGCTTCCTACGGAAGCTTCGGAACATAGTCCGAAACCGGCAAAGCCGGTTCGGACGCGCAACGCCTATCCAGAGAAATTCGAAGAGTTTTGGTCTGGGTATCCGACCGATGCCAACATGGCCAAGGTCGAAGCGTTCAAGGCTTGGGGTCGCCTCACCCTGGCGGATCAGGAACTCGCAACGAAGAGCCTTCCGGCCTTCCGGGCGTATTGTTCCTCTCACCCGGATTACAGGCCGCTGCATGCCAACAGATACCTCGCGCAGCGTAGGTTCGAGGGACACGCGAAAGTGGCCGAGCGATCCGCCGTCGCGAATTTTCTCGTCAAGCAGGAATCTCCGTGCGGGCGGGCTTGGGAAAAACACTACCGCGAAACCAGAGGGAAAGGCGTGCCTTGGCAGAACGGGGCATGGCGGTTCCCTTCGGAGTGGCCACAAGATGCTGTTTCGGATGAAAGGATTAGCGCATGAGAGCGACATTGTTGAGCGGGAGAACCTGAGATGAGCAACCCCACCC
>CAZVYV010000753.1:0-1646 GCA_964630985.1 uncultured Occallatibacter sp. | reverse complement strand
GAAAGGTAAAGAGAGTTCGGAAGAGTGTGCGCGAGAGTAGAAAAATAGCTGCTTGTAAAATTAGCATTGATATAGGGAACAGCTCCCGGTGAGGCTTCGGTTGAATTCCAACTGGCGGCGTTGTTTACCGTGTCGTAGTTTCCCCAGCGCATGAGAGAAGATTCGACAAGAGAATCAGTTTTGCCGCCGCAATTTACCTGAAAATATCCTAAGTTGTAAATTGCCAGGTTGCCCGATGAGGTACAACCAGCAGAGGGGGAATCCTCGTATCCCGTAAAATAACCACCCCAACCGAGAACATTGCCAACAACATTGTGTCCGCGATACCCGTAGTAGAAAGTGATGGCGAAAGTGTTGTTGGTTGTCAGGTTGGTCGCCGTGCACCCAGAATTCGTACAGTTGTACCCTCGCCCTCCTAGTTGGTTGCGGAAGTAAGTTGCCGACCCTCCACCAAGGCCATGAAGGTTGTCGGTGGCGATCGAGTTCATCTCGTTGCCTTCCTGCAACTCAAAGCCAACGCCAGAATCGTGGCTAAAATAGTTTGTCTCATTCCAAGTGGGAGTGGAGGTTGGTTGATAGAGATTGTTGATGGAAAAGTTGTATCCCTTCACATCACCGGTGTACACGCCGATAGTGGGAGATGCGATCTGCTGGAAGATGTTATTTTCGATTAGTGTGTCCGATGCAATTCCGCCCTCGATTCCGTAGCTCTCATCGGTTGTGTTCTGAGTCCCATAAAAATAGCTGTCCCGAACAGTGACGTTCTTCGACTGCCACAGCCATACGTGATTGCGGTTGGCATAGATGGACACTATACTTTTAGCCCAGCAGTTGAAGCAGTCGATGAAATAGACGTTTGAGCATGTATTGCTGCCAGCGCAGAGGGCATTCGGTCCAACACTGTTCTGACTATTCAACGTCATGTTTTCAACGCCAACGTCGTGAATCTTATTAGCAGTCGGCCACCAGATGCCTACGTTCTGCCCCGAACGCCAGTTCTTCGCATATACGGGATTAGAAAGGGTGAGTTGCGGAGCGCTAGCTGAATAAGGGGAACCGCTGTTAATCGCGGTGACTTCAAATATCTGCTGCTGACTATAATCAATGCCCCCGATGGTACGACCAAAAGCGTTATTCGAGCCACTACTGCTGCAAGTGAACGAACCGCTGATTGTATCGCAGACCGTCACGCCTCCGGTGTCAGAAGTATCGTTGGCCTGATCCATGATGATCTGAGTGCCAACACTCAAATTTGAGCAGTTGGATGGATTGCAGGAGCCAATGACGATTTGTGTGGAACCTTGCGTGTAGCCGCTCGTCACTTGTGCAGCATTCGTTCCTCCCGGCTGCACCGCTGCACTGCCGACGTAGTACTGAGTAGTGTCTGCGAGGCACAGGTTTCCACCGTCCGAGCAAGATGAGTTGCCGCTAGTAAAATTTATCACCGTACCGGACGGAGTAGAACCTGATCCGCGAAGCACAACATTAGAATGTCCGGCAAAGTTGATTCCGCCAGAAATATTAAACGTTCCCGCTCCCAGCAGCACGTAGCCGTTCGAGCAAGAGGCAAGGGCGTTGTTTATCGTCGTTCCGCTACCAGAATAGGCCGAGATGGTCGAACACTGTGTTGTATAGTTAGTGATCGT
>CAZVYV010000752.1:0-1646 GCA_964630985.1 uncultured Occallatibacter sp. | reverse complement strand
ATCCCAACTTGCCGCAGCGCCTAAGCTCGAAGGCATAGCTGTCGAATACCTTCCGTTCGCCCCGCTGTCTCTCACTCCATAGCCCGCATCGGAAATAACCAGGGGAGGAATCCCCAGGCGCTTGACGCCCTCAACGTATCCCGCACCACCGTTGGTAAGTTGTGACAGCGGCATCTGCCACTGGGACGCGTGAGCCATCCCGTTCCCATGCAATAAAGCCAGCTTCTCGTCGAGAGTGAGCTGCTTGAGAAGCATATCGGCACGTTCTTCTGGGGAAAGTTTGGGATTCATCCACGGCCCGTCTGCAACCTGAGCAGCGGCTACGGAAGCTGCGATGATCGTTCCCAAGGCTGCGATGACGGTGCAAAGGAGGTAAAAACCAAACTTGCGATTCTGCATTTGTCTCCCGACGGGACTCATTTGGACCCTTCTATCTCGTTTTGAAGTATGAATTTGGCATTGCTGGTGTGAAGCTCCTGCAGGTACGAAACTCCGTCCACGACGGATGTGACCACGCCGATTCGGTCCTGCTTTCCCTCAATCACGCGCGAGAGAATCTTGAATGTCCGTTCGTCTTCCATCTTGATGGTCAACGTCACTCGAGATTTCGAGGGCGCGCTCCAGGTGACCTCGTATATTCCACGAGGAAGCTGAACGTTCCCTACTCGGGCAGGTGTGGCAAGATAGAACGTCTGAGAATTCTGGGCGGCCATCACCGTGGCCGAAAACAGAATCAACAAGAGGGCGAATCTCAGAATGCGTTTCATACAAAGTCCTCTTCAATTTGTCGAGAGATCCTGCCGGATCCTTCGAAGAACTCTGGAACACACTCAGATTAGGGAGAGCTGATTGTTTTTATAAGCTGCATCGTGCATTAGACGGTGCATTGGCAGGCATAAGTGTCCTATTTGCAATTACATAAGGAAGGGACGAGGTGCGGCTTTGAAGGATGTATGATACAGCTTTTTCGGTATGGAAGCGTATTACCACGTCTCCACAGAAACAACCGTTGACGTCATTTTCTCTCCTGGGTCCGGCATGGCCGGTTCCCTGCAGGGCAAGTCTAACAGTGGGCTGTGGGGCTCTTTGACTTGGCTATTGCTTATAAATACGCGACTCCCAAGGAGCGAGATTGAGGGTGGGGGTGTTGGCCTGGTGGGATGATGGGATGTCAGAGAGCAGGAGTTCGCCCGCCGTGAGATTGTGCGGGAGAGTGTAAGTGATTTGAGTGGAGCTGAAGTTTTCAACGATGAGGTACTTCTGGACACCTAGGGTGCGGGTGTAGGCGAAAACGTGGGGATCCTGCGGGTCAAGGTCTTCTACGTCGCCATAGACGAAGGCCAGGGTGTGAGCGCGCAGGGCGATGAGAGCGCGGACGTAATTGAGGACGGAGGCAGGGTCGGATTCTTCCTGGGCGGCGTTGATCTGCTCGTAGTTGGGATTGACGGCCAGCCATGGGTGGGCGCTGGTGGTGAAGCCGGCCTGGGGGGAGCTATCCCACTGCATGGGGGTGCGGGCGTTGTCGCGGGTGACCTTCCCCTCGGAGGCAAGGAAATCCTGGGCCGAGATTTTGCCGGTGTCGACGAGGGCCTTGTAGGCGTTCTTTACGGCGATATCGTTGTAGTCGTCGAGCGTCTTAAACGGGA
>CAZVYV010000751.1:0-1649 GCA_964630985.1 uncultured Occallatibacter sp. | reverse complement strand
TGTGGCACTGGTTGAAATGTCGCGCTCGTGCGATTTGTCCCCGTCAGCGTTGCAGCGAGGACAAACGCCCCATTCGCCGCCGCTAGGTCCCGATCGAGTTTCATGACACACGCCGTATCTGCATCGAGGCCTGGATTGTCCGCTGGGCGCGATACCAAAATCCAAAACCCCGAAATGGGACTGATGCCGTTGACGAGAGCCGCCGGAGTTACAACGGTTATCCCTGGAAACGTCGTGCTCTGGTCCCACGCCGTACCATTCCAGAAAGGCCCCACGTTTGCATCCGCTTCGGCCGCCGCAGCATTTGCGAAGATGCAAAAATAGTCGATCTGGTCCGCTCGCGCAGGCGTGGCCAACAGCAACAACCCGATGAACAAAATTTTCATCATCATTGGCTCATCGATCCCAAGGCAGCATTTGACAGGCGCCCCTTCCAAGCCGAAACCCTGACTATGTATCCGTCGTAAAAATTGGCAGTTCCGTTGCTGCTTCCGATTCTCGGCGGTATGTTCGTAGATGTCCACGCGGTCGTACCTGTGGCTACTGTGCCGTTGCCTGCGATGACGGAAGCGCCAGTCGCATCAAATCCGACCGCTGCTCGATATGGGTTCGTAGTAGTCAGGCTTCCACCGACAGTCGCAATAACGGCTGGCCCTGCACCGGGGAAAGCCCTGACCGCGCTCGGCGACAAATACATCTGCGTCTGCGCGTCGGTGCTGTCATCGATTACGCGCGGCGACGCATTCAGCGATCCCGCTAGTGATACCGCGATAGAATAAGGCACCGTGTTCAGTGCTGGAATTGCAGCGCCTGCCGCAGACATATTGTCGGCAGAGCGCGTCGCGGTCGCGGTTGTCGTCAGGATAGGAGATGTTCCGAAGCTGGCAGCTTCGAGCTGGTTGAAATCGACGACGATGGAATCGCCTGAATTAGCGAACTTGAACCCGATCACCGGGTTAAGTGACGTTGCGGTCAACGTGCAGCGCAGGAAACCTGTCTGGCTCGAAGCGGGCGCCGTTCCTACCCCTGCTGCATTAAAACAATTGGACGATGACAACGTGGTAAAAGCCGGCGTCAATGCCGGGTAGTCTGCGGCCTGAATTGCTCCGGTGACGGTCACACCTTTCACAAAAACGGTGTACGTATATGCGGTGCTCGAAGCCGTCAGGCTCTGCAATATCGTCCCGGCAGCCGAACTCGACGTAAGCGTGGTCGCCGAGTTGGCAGCGCCGTCAATCCCGACAGCGTTTTTGGTCGCTGTCATCGTGACAGCAACCCACGTGCCCGATTGCGTGAGATCGCGCGCCCACAGTGCGAGATTGGTCCGGCTCTCCTCGGGCAGGAGGCCGGTGGCTGATCCAAGCGCCATGATCCCCGTAGCGATCGACGAATAGAAGCCATCCGAGGCGCTAACGTACTTCGTGCTGGCCCGCGTAATCGCATAGTGGTTGTTGCATGGAACCAGGTGCCCCCACTCAGCACAAATCCCCCCGGCGACAGGGTAACCGCCTGCACCAAGCTGGTCATCAATCGCTGGCAAGCCAGCGCTGGCATTGGCTGGTGAAGCCTGTGGATTGAGCATGCCTACCGGCTGGCCGGGCAGGAACGCCCACGCTGGCGACGAGAGCAGCCAAGCAACCAGAAATGCA
>CAZVYV010000750.1:0-1650 GCA_964630985.1 uncultured Occallatibacter sp. | reverse complement strand
CAACTGATTCGGTTACATTTCACGGTGTGTATCAATGCACGGCGTTCAACGGCGCCGGTCTGGTTGTCGCGAATGACCCTGTGACATCGCCGGCTGGATGGCTTTTAATCGGTTTAACCCAATAAAATAACATGAAAAAAATCATATTCCTGTTTCAAATTCTGGCTTTAGTAACCAAATCTGCCACCGTTACTTTCACAATGACCAATAGCATTGGCCAGCCGGATACCAATGCAATCCTGTTGCAACCATTGCAGGCTTACGCCAATGCCGACGGCTCATGGAATACTGCCGGGCTTCCGTTCAAGATATTTCCGAATACGAATGGATACGTGGCAACCAATCTGGCCTATGGCAATTGGCTGGCAACCAATGCTACGCTGTGCGGAAGTCTTTACAGCGGACCTGGCCTGACAAGCACAAGCCAGGGAATTATCCTTGCAGTTCCTCAGGGATCTGGCACGTATGCGTCTGGTCAGATTGCAGTCTCTGGATACAACGTCTATAACTACAACGGCGCAACATTTGTTTCAACCGCATCGAACATATTTGCAATTATCGGTTATGTTCCACTAACACCGCAGCAGGTTACCAATCTGTTTGCGCTTTCAAACACCAATCAATTTCTGGCTGGGACAAATATAACAATGGTAACCAATGGTGGCGTCATAACCTTACAAGTTCCCGGCCAGAACTTTTTAACCAATGGGCTTGTTGGCTGGGGCATTACAAACGGACTGGCAACAACAAATTTTGCAATCAGCGTTACCAATGGTAACACTTCTATTGTGTTCTCAAATCCGTCAGCCTTTACCACTCCGGTGCAGGCGACGAACATTGCGCAGGCTTTGACCATGGCCCAGGGTGTGGCCGATACGAACTTTACGGTCGCGACGTCAAACCTGCTAAGCTCGGGGCTCACAGTGGCTCTTAATTCTGCCAGCAATGCGCTCACGGCGGCCATGGTGGCTTCCAATTCTGCGCAGGGGGTAAATCTAGGTCTAGCAACTAACGCCCTGTGGTCAGCCAAGCAGCCAGCTTCTGGCGTGCTTACAAATCTGGCTCTGACCGGCGCGGTGACGAACTGGTACATACCGGCAACGAATATCATTTTTGTCACCAATCTCGTAACCGGCCAGATTGCAATATCTGCGACGGCAGTTAACCAGACAAACGGACTCACACAATGGATGGGAATTTATCCAAGTCAATACCTTGGAACAAATTCTTTGCCGGCTCTGACAAACGGATTTATTACCGCTGCGCAACTGTCTGGTTATTTGCCGACAAATACGGCATATTATCCGTCAAACAATCCTTCGGGATTTTTGGTATATACCGCAACCAACGGAATACTTTCAGCCATGCAGGGATATTATCCGCTTTCAAATCCTTCAAACTTTTTAACCAGTGCGCTGCTTTCTTCGTATTGGAATAGCAACCAGGTGATGAGCGCAATTCAATCCAGCAATGCAAACTACGTGACTATCATTGCGCTGGCATTGACCAACAGCCAGAACCTTGCAACCACGACGAACATTGTTGTTAATGCTACCAACAGCCTGGCGACAACTAACTGGGTTAAAAATTATTCAGATACAAATGGCGCGGCTATTTCTTCATTGACTACTGCAAGCAATGACGTTGTAG
>CAZVYV010000749.1:0-1651 GCA_964630985.1 uncultured Occallatibacter sp. | reverse complement strand
GACCCGCTGGGGCTGCCTTACACCGATCAGGCCGTCACCTTCTCGAACAACCTCGGCGGCGTCCAGAACGGCATTTACACGAACCCGGAGCCGGTGCTGAATTCGCCGGCCAACTGGCTGGAAACCAACGGGCCGATTGATTTTTCGTCGGTCGGCGGCGCGTCGAGCACCAATTACGGGGCCATCATGGAAGCGGCTTACAATGAGCTGGCGCAAAGTCTGCAATCCATCAATGGCAACCTCATTTCCAATCGCAGCGGGGCCGGGTCAACCGTGATTTCAAATGTGGTGACGTTCCAGGGCGGGTCGAACGTGTGGGTGCAAAACTGGCCTGCCAGCTTCACCAATGGCGGCGGCGGCGGTGCGTCAAACGTCTGGATCCAAAACTGGCCGTCAAATCTGCTCGGCAACGTGACGGTGACCAACATTGGCAATTCCACGAACGGCGCGTCGTGGACGAACGGCTTGACTCTAAACCAGTTCACCAATGCTGGAACACAGGCGCAGCTTGGCCAATCGAACCGGCTGTCCTGGGCTTACTACCAAATGACTTCTTCGACGAATGAAGGGTCAATTCCCCTGCTCGGCTACGGCTCAACCTTGCTTTCCGGCAATCCGTCCAGCGGTCAAATGCCGTCTGCGTCTGGTGGCGGCGGCGGCTCACAGACAATCATGGTCGGCGGCAAAAGCGGACAAATTGCCTTCACGTTGGATTCGTCGGTCATGCCGGCCTTCACTGGCGTTCGGACTGGCATTGAGTGGTTCGTGGCGGGTCTGGTGTTTCTGATCTGCTGGAAGGGTTTCCAATCGTCCATGCAATCGCTGCTGCTGACGCCTCAAGCGCGGACGGCCGGCGAAGAAGTCCTCGGCACCAACGCCAACTTTGCCGGGGCAATCGCGGCGGCGGGTCTGATTCTTGGGGTCGTGGCGGCGGCGGCGGTTTTCTTCCTGCCGTATCTGGCCGGGTATGCGGCCACCTTCATGCCCGGCAATCCATTTTCAGCGGTGTCCGGCACGTTCGCCTATTCGTATCTGGATGCGTTCGTGCCTTTGAACGTCGTGGCCTCGGCGGTGGGCGTGGTTCTGTTTTTCCGCCTGACGTGCGGCAGTGTCACGCTGGTGGCGGCGGGCTGCATCAAGTTGCTGGTCGGATTATGAAAAAAAACCTCCTCATTCTGGTTGCCTGTGTCCTGGGCTGGCCGGTGTTCGGTCAAACCCGGAACTACTTTCTTGCGGAGAATTGCACGACCAATGTGCTTTTGCTGGCGGGCGGCGCGGGAATCATGCTCATCCCGCCAGAAAACTCGGTCAAGCTTTACAACTGCGCGACGAATTACAACTCGTGGCCGGTCACCTATGCGTTGCTCGATTCGGTTTCCGGCGCGTATCGTGTCGGCTTTCTTGCTTTCAACAGCCTGTATCCGTCGAACTCGGTCAGCTTTTCGATTGCGCCGAATGCGTCGGGATATTCGACCTACATTTGCAACTTGGAAAACTTGGACAGCAATGGACTCGGTTTCCTGGATGTCAACCAGGCGGAGCTGGGCGAATACGCTTACGATTTTCTACACGGCATCGAAGTCGGTTCGGCGCTGGCGGTCGTGCTGCTGGGTTATCGCTACACGAAAAAGGCTCTCGGCTGGGTGGATGG
>CAZVYV010000748.1:0-1652 GCA_964630985.1 uncultured Occallatibacter sp. | reverse complement strand
ACCGCGGCGGCCATCTCTCGCTGGAGCGATTCTAGATCCATGGCTTCGTCTCGATTGCAGAGTTGAGTTTTGTGGTATCCCACCCTAGCCGCAAGAACAAAGGCGCGGCGAGGGTGGGGCACCCGTTTTCGTGGGTTATTTTCGTCGTTGAGGTCACTCTCATTTCGCCGCTCCGAAAAATTCGGCGGAAGACAAGTTCAGGTCCATCTGCACAGGGTGCAAATAGCGCTCGGCCTTCTTTGCTTCGGCGTGAACTTCGTCGAAGCTGGGAATATGGTCGTCCCACTCAAGCAGCGTGGGCGTTGGCCCGCAGCGCTCAATGGCACGAGCATAGAGCTGCCACACTGGATCGATCACCGGATGGTCGTGCGTGTCGAGAATGTACTTTTCGTATTTGGAATGGCCAGCGATATGAATCTGCGCGACGCGATCGGCGGGCACCGCATTCACGTAGTCCAGCGGATTGAACTCGTGGTTCATGGCCGAGACGTAAATGTTATTGACGTCGAGCAACATGCCGCAGTCGGCGCGCTCCACAACTTCGGTCAAAAACTCCCACTCCGTCATCTCGGAGCCGGTAAACGCGGCGTAGGAACTCACGTTTTCGACAGCCACGGGAATCTCGAGGTAATCCTGCACCATGCGCACGCGGGCAACGGTACGTTCGACCGCTTCCCATGTGTAGGGCAGAGGCAGCAGATCGTGCGTGTAGGTACCGTCGACCGAACCCCAGCAAAGATGATCGCTGAGCCAAGGAGTCTTGGTGCGGCGTACAAGTTGCTTCAGGCGCTTCAGGTGCTCTGGATCAGGCGCTGTAACCGAGCCGAAGTACATCGACACGCCGTGCTGGACAACTCTGTATTGTTCCAGGATGCGATCGAGCGTGGCCAGCGGGCGGCCGGCGTCGATCATGTAATTTTCCGAGATGATCTCAAACCAGTCGACGATGGGCTTGCGAGAAAAGATGTGCTCGTAGTGAGGAATGCGCAGGCCGATGCCGACGCCGTGGTCCTGATACGCATTGAAGCGATTGCCGGCCATAAAAGACAGTCCGCAGTTCGTAGTTCACAGTAAATCGTGAACGCCTGTCGGTGAAAAGTTTCGAGCTCGCAGTTCGCAGTTCTGAGTCCACAGCATGCTGATGCGAAAGCGGCACCGACCGAGCTGTGACCTACGAACTGCGAACTGTGAACTGCGGCTGGTTACACCAGGCCCGGCATGGCGGAACCGTCGGTGGCGCAGCCACCCTTGCCCTTGCAGCTGTTCTTGCCCGAGCAACCGTTGTCGCCGGACTTGCAGCCGCCCTGGCCCTTACAGTCGTTTTTGCCTTTACAGGAGTGTTTGGTGGTGTCCTGGTCGAAGCTGGTATAGCGAATACCGGCCTTGGCAGCCTTGACCTGGTTGGCCTGCGGTGTGGCTTGCGTAGCCGCATGGGCCGCGACTGCGCTGCCACCGGCGAGACCGGCGAGCGCAGCAGTGAGAAGCATTGCATTGAACTGGTTCTTCATGGCGTTTTTGACCTCGTATGGGGATGGCGCGGAGTTTCACCGCAGGGTTGGGGAAGGCAGGATGGTGAGAGTGGTTGTTGAACCGCTCAAGTTCGTCCACCCCGCAGTATTGGTGGTACGCAACCTTTGAGTGCCTGCGCGAAA
>CAZVYV010000747.1:0-1660 GCA_964630985.1 uncultured Occallatibacter sp. | reverse complement strand
AGCCGCCAGGGCCAACGAATACGGCCAACGAATACAGAATTGACGCTGCCCCATTTCCGGCGCACACTTCGCCGCATGGCAAAGAAATCCGCCGGACAATCCGAGTCGCCGGAGCGCGGCTCTCCGAGGGCAATGGTGGCCGTCTGCAAAGACCACTCCTCGACACCCGCGTCATCCACTGCGGCGACAATCTGGAACAGCTCGCCAAAATCATCCCTAAAATCACAATCTCCGTCCGCGCGAGGAAACCCGAATCCTGAATCATTATGAAAACGAGCATTAAAAATCTGTTTCTCCTGCTTATGCTGACCACCGGTTTCAGCTTGTTCTTGGTCGCGTCCGCCCATGCGCAGTTCCAATGGGCCAACCGCATCGCCAGCACCACCAGTTGGCCGGAAGGCGAACCCAACATTGGGTTGGCCCTGGACACCAACGATAACTGCTATGTGACCGGTTTTTTCGATGACACGAACAATTTTGGCGGTGTCACCCTGACGAACCAAAGCACCGGCGGCTCGGACATCTTTGTGGCCAAATACGATTGCACCGGCGCGCTCCAATGGGCGCAACGCGCGGGCGGCAGTGCCGGCAACTTTAATTACGGACGCGGGATTGGCGTGGATACCAACGGGAACATTTATGTCGCGGGTGGTTATCAAAGTCCGGCGAGCTTCGGCAGCATCAATCTGCCTGCCACTTTAGGCGAACAATTTTTCCTCGCCAAATACAACAGCGCTGGTGCAGTTCAGTGGGTTCAGACTTCCACTGGAGGCACCGACGATAATAATGGAATCGGGCTGACAGAGGATGGCGCGGGGAACTCTTACGCCTTGGCAGTCATGGATCATTCAGCAACATCCCTCACGTTTGGCTCAAAAATGGTTGCGACGGTCAAGGGGGGCTCAACCCTGCTGGTGCTCGTCAAATATGACAACACCGGAACTGCCCAATGGGCGCAATTGTTCGATAGTTCCACAGAAACCTACGGTTCCAAGCTTGCGGTGGATGCCACCGGGAATGTGTATGTGCGCGGCACGTTCTATTCGGATATGACGATAGGAACCAGCAATCTGACAGCCAGTGCTGGCGAAACGAAGAATTCGTTTATTGCCAAGTTCAACAGCTCCGGGTCACTGACTTGGGTTCAGCAACCACAAGGCGGCAACGCAGGCGAAGGTGGCGTGTCGGTGGACTCGGCTGGAAATGTGTATATCTCCGGTTATTTCAACACCAACTTGAATTTCGGTAGTGGCATCACCCTGACCAACGCGGCAAACACCAACGCCCTTTTCGGTGATGCCTTTCTCGCCAAATACAACAGCGCAGGTGCAATTCAATGGGCCCAGTCGGCTGGCGGCACGAATGGTGGATTTTATTGGGATTTGTCCTTGGACGCGCAGACCAATATCTACGCAGGCGGGTTTGTAGGGTATAATGCCGCCGTTGCGAAATACAACCCCGCCGGAACGCTTCAGTGGGCCGTTTCCGCGAGCGGCACACCGGCAAGTCCGGTTGCGTCAGGCTTTGGAAATTGTGTGGTTGATTCCATAGGCAATTGCTATCTAGCCGGATTTTATCAGGGAACGGCCTCTTTCGGTGCAACCACCCTGCAACCGCAGGAGCCTTGGAATTTCTTCCTCACCGAAGTTGCCCCATACAC